>JADLFC010000058.1 GCA_020845775.1 Deltaproteobacteria bacterium | reverse complement strand
GCTTGGCGCTTTAGGCGCTCTAGCTCAGCAACCTTTAATGTGCTGTCGATATGAGAATACTTATAAGACTCGACCATGTTTATCCAACTATATAGACAACTTTATTACGTAATTTTCAGCGCTCAACACTAATTGAAACTAACAGCAAATTCGGATGGAGTCACCCATGGACTTTAGTTTTTATAAACTTAAAAAAGACCGAAAATTGTCTAGACGAAAGGGCACACCGCTAAACTTTACCTCCGAGACGCGACCATCAGCAAAATCAATCCAGATGTGTAGCTCGTTGCCGCAAAGCGGATTGCTTACGAAAACATTAAGCACATCATAGCCGACACCTTCCCCATTGTGGGCGTGGCGCGAATGATCGAATATTAACTCCTGGTACAAATCGTCAAACACTTGAAAAATATTGCTTTGCCATAAGCTGCTTAAAGGGTCAGCCAATATTTCGCGATATGCTTTATCGTAATAATATCAGATTGTTATCTACGAGCCAAGGCCATTGGAGTTTCTTGTTTGCCGAATAGTGCCGAATAGCGTAATATTTCGTAAATATTGCCGAATAATGCCAAATAGTGTTAAACTATGTTATTCGGCATCAATCAATCAAATGAACCACGATAGTGTCGGCCCCGTAAATGAAGAGCATCACAAAACTAATAAAAGACGAAGAATCAACAGAACTAGAGTTCAAGCAGGCTCCACCTAAAGATGAAGCTCTCTGCGAGCTTTTTGTGGCATTAGCCAATACTTGTGGGGGCGATTTAGTTCTAGGAGTTGAGGATAAAACGAAAAAGATACGCGGTATAAATGATAGCGAGCTCATTAAGATTGAGGAAAGAATTGCCAATATCTGTGCAAACAAAGTTATTCCCTCGATTGTACCGATAATGCGAATTGAGCGTTTGGAGGAAAAAGCTATCTTAGTGGTTCACATTGATATGGGTTTTCAAAAGCCTTATCGTACCGCTAATGGTAGCAAGGTCTACGTGCGGATTGGTAGTTCAACCCGAAGAGCCGATGAAGCAACAGAGCAATCCTTGGCATTCCAAAACATGGGAGTGCTTTGGGAGACCCTTCCCTGCGCTAATGCTTCAATGGAAGACATAAATTTAGAGATAGTAACTAAATTTCTTAGAAACAGAATTTCGCCAACTAGTAAGAAAATATTCGGCGATCTACCAGCTTGGCTGGTTAGCAAGAGATTTGCTAGAGACATATCTGGTAAGCTTTTGCCAACTAATGCTGGAGTATTGCTGTTTTCTAACGATCCTTCTAGTCATATTCCAAGTGCTCGGTTAGAATGTGCACGTTTCCAGGGAGCAAGTATAAGAGATTTCTTAGATAAGCAGACTTTTTCGGCTCCTATCTGGGAGCTATACGACCATGCTCTTGGCTTTTTGCGAAAGCACATTCCTCTTAAAGCACTTCGAACACATGATGCCCGAAAAGAATTCTTGTCCTACCCTATTGAAGCTTTTAGGGAATTTATGTTCAACGCTTTAGTTCATACTAACTATGCGATAAATTCAAGCATTAAACTTGCAATTTTCGATGATGTCATAGAAATCACTAATCCGGGCGGCTTGCCGCTTGGTCTAACATTGTCTGATGTTGGAACTGGTGTTTCTATTCTTCGAAATCCACTAATAGCGTCTGCGTTTCATGAAATGGGATTTATTGAGACATGGGGGACAGGCGTAGCTTTTGCCCAAGAGAAACTGCGAGAACGAGGTTTGCCCACTGCGCAGTTTCGTGAAAAGGGATTTTTTCTACAGGTTTCCTCAGTATGGAGATGGGGAGCGGATATTTTAGAACATGAACACAAGATTTTGTTGTACGCCACGCAAAAAGAGACAATCAATTCAAGCCTGATAAGCGAGCATCTAGGTTGTAGCGCACGTACGGCTAGAAGCTATTTAGCTAAACTCGCTAACAAAGGTTTGTTAAGAAAAGTTGGTACAACTAAAGGTGTCGTATATACATTGCGCTAAGATTACGTAGTAGATGCGTCTAATAGCGCCTATATGTAGCGGTAGTTTGTGCAGGGCTTTCTTAGCGAAGTTAGGTAAGATGACAAAAATTGTCTTTAGTTCTTAAGGCACTGAGGTATTTGACTGGTTGCCGACGCTGAACTTATTAATGACGATAATGAGCTCGTCTTCATTTACAGGCTCTATACCGTTTCCAAAAAGTAAAATATTTAACTTACTTTTGAAAACGGTATAGCAGTCTTCGCAGCGTGCATTCAGCCAAACTATAAACCTGCTCCTCGAAGGAAAATACATCTGGCCTATCGCGCTCCAGAAAAATTTTAGATAACTCTCTATTTGAATCCCGCTTTCCAGAGTGCACCGTAGTATCCCCATACCAAAGCGTAACGTTGTTAGATAAATCAATCACTTTAGTTAGAAGCTTCAACTCATCATCTGAACGAAGCTCCGCTAATTGCCCAACCAAAAGAAAATCATAGCCAGCTCCCCTAGCTAACTCCATAGAAGCGTAATTTCCCTCAAGAAACTCCTCCCTTTTTCCAGGCCATGTTGCTATATTAAAAAACTCCACAATGCTAATTTTTTCTTGGCGCAGAAATTCCGCCTGAAAAGCCTCAGCCAAATCCTTGCCAAAATGCCTAGGCTTACCCGGTTGCGCAGCAAAACTTTCCGGCACATCAAATGGCATAATAGCCAGCCGAACGGGCTGTTCCGAATGAAAACGCGATCTTACATAAGATACAAAATCCTTATCAACATAGGCCCGTATCTTGCAGCTATCAGCATTTAGAGACGCCTTAAGCGAGAAGCAAGCACCTAAGCTAAATATAGCGAGCGATATAACTAGGAGCTTAATTACAGTTGAAGAAAAAAAATTCCGATTATTTGAGAACAATGAAGACCGAAAGACTTGTAGACAGACTATTTTCACTGGTTTTGGCACCTCTTATAATTGCTTCACTTCCGAGCTGTAGCAAGAGATTTCACGACCTCCCCGCCTTTTCCGCAATACCAATCTACGACGCCTTTAATCACTCAGTAGGTAGATTTAAGACGAGTTACTTAGCAGATCAGATTCATGCATACTACCGTGCGCGGACAAGTGGCACAATCGGCATTGCAACCTTTGTAAACATCGATAACCTATACGGAAGTTCCACATTCGGCCGACTAATAAGCGAACAATTAATGTCTGAACTCGTAATGAAAGGCTACAACGTCATAGAGCTAAGACAGGCCGATGCTCTACAAATAATGTCAGGAGAAGGAGAGTTTGCACTCTCGCGCGAAGCTGGAAGTCTAAAGAGTTGGCAAGAACTTGCGGGCATAGTAGTTGGCACTTACGTCGAATCACCACAAAGAGTGTACGTAAACGCGCGAATCATAGATCCGTCAAACTCCATTATAGTTTCGGCTGGCACAATCGAAATGAGCAAAACCTGGGAAGTCGCCCAGCTCTTAAGGCAAAACTCAGTCGCTACGTCCCTTGAGCGCATTCCAGTAAAACACCTAGGATATGGCAGATACCCTCTGCCATACTATTCGCCAGACCTCGTTCCGTACTATTATCCAACACCACAAATGCTCAATGAAGATGCACTGTATGAAAACAAAACAAATAAGGAAGACCAGCAAAATCCAAATGTGGGGAAGACCGCTCCCTCTACCGACATACCGCCAAAACCACTACTAAGCCCAATGAGCTAATGGAACAATAAAGCTACGACAGAGCAGATGATCTATTGGCACCTCTATGCCATACAAGCAACGTCCCTAAAGCCAGCGCAAAAAGCACAACAGTAGACGGCTCCGGTATCGGACTGCCACGCACTACAACAATAAAATCATTATAGTCAAAATCAGAACCAAATACTCCAAACTCTGGGTGATTGGCATCGGGCTTCAAATCCTCGATAAACAACACTAAATCACCAACCATCAAATCAAAAGTAATCGCTCCAGAAAAACCATGTAAATTAGAAATGGGAACATTCAAATTTCCACCTTCAGTAATCCACGTTCCCAACATCTGAACTGCATTACCTTCATTCCTCGAATCGACACTAAGTAAGGTTCCATCGGAATTTTGCAAGGCAAAAGTCAACTCTTCTCCAGACGCCTGACTATAGATGGCTGAAGCTCCTGGATTATCGCCCGCGTTTAGAAGCGAAAGAAAATTGTCGGATGAATCGACAAATCCAAAACTATTTGACATAGCTGGCGCATATCCATCGAAACTAGCTAGCTCGGCTAGATTGAACAACTCGAGATTCTGACCCAGTTCTCCCCCAGTAAACGAATCGACCTCCAAAAGACTACCATCTGTAAATGGATCGAAGTGCTGAAACAAGTTATCCGATCCAAAAGGCGTGAAGTTTGGGCCATCGAAACTGTTATCCCCAAACGAAAAATCCGAACGCACAGTCGTAGCACTATCGAGACTAACAGCTAAAACCCCACTCGGGACAATGCCAACAACTAGGACAACTAACATCACTGATAACAGTGACTTGATCTTATAAAAATTTGAACCGCTCATAGTATTTTAGTTAAGAACTACCTCATTGAACTTTGACTCACCACGCTAGTGGTGCCGAACAACTTTATTATTAAACACCAACTGGCAATAAAAGTCTACAACGGACTTGACGAAGTGATTTTTTCCGCCTATTTGTAAACGTTTTTATTGAGTTAAATTAAGCAACAATAATAATGACAGAAGCTCTTTCTCAAGTTAGCTCAAGGCCGCCTCTTACTTTTAGAGAGAAGCTTTGCTATGGACTTGGCGATGTTAGTAATGGACTTGCATCCTCGTCCGTTGGCCTCTGGTTTCTTTATTACCTCACCGATGTCGCTGGTTTAGCATCGCTTTATGCTGGCATCGCCATTATGATAGGTCGAGCATGGGATGCAGTAACCGATCCACTGATGGGATGGATAGCCGATCACACTAATTCGCGCTGGGGCAAGCGGAGGCCGTACCTGTTATTCGGCTGCATCCCGTATGCCATTTCTTTTTTTGCTCTATGGGTGGTTCCAGATTTTCATAACGAAGTACTGGTATTTGCGTACATAACAGTTGCGCTTATTATTTTTAATACCTGCCTGACTGTTGTTTTCGTGCCCTACACGTCTCTCACAGCTGCCATCACAGACGACTACCATGAACGGACATCTCTTACAGGATTTCGCATGACGTCTGCGCAGGCTGCGTATTTGGCTGGCGCAGCCATTCCCAGCTCACTAGTTCCTTGGATTCTCTCGCCAAATGGCGAGGCACTGCTCCAAGCTACCGGAATTTACGCGCTCTTCGGGAGCTGGGCGGGCACACCGCGTTCTGGTTATTTCCTAACCGCCCTTATCCTATCGGCGATAATGGTGCCATCTATACTGGCAACATTTTTTGGCACACAAGAGCGAGATACTGGCCGAGCCAGCATGCCACAATTAAATCAGACTCCACTTACTTACGCCTCGTCTATTTTAGATCAACTCCAAGGTAATAAACCTTTTCGAAGCTCAGTTGCAATTTTCATTCTCACTAATTGTGCAGCAACGCTAATAGCTGTTAATCTTCCTTTTTATGTGGAATACGTTCTCGATTTGGAGAAATATCGAACTAACATTATTATGCTGCTGTTTGTCACAGCTATATTGTCGATGCCTGTTTGGGTAATGATAACGAAAAGATTTGGCAAATCCGAAACTTACAGCATCGCAGTGCTGTTATTCGCGGCCATGCTTTGCTTACTACCACTAATTGAAGCAAGAGAGCTAAGCACTGCTTACTTAATGGCTGTTGTTATGGGATTTTTTTATGCTGCCGCACAAATGATCCCCTGGGCAATAATGCCAGACGTTGTCGAATACGACGAACTCAGGACAGGACATCGACGCGAGGGCCTTTTCTACGGCGGCACAACTTTCTCCTACAAACTCGCCACGGCACTCGCGATTTTTCTGTCCGGACTATATTTAGGAATGATAGGCTATGTGCCAAACGTTGCTCAAAGCAGCCATACTATCGCCGGAATAAAAGCCATAATCGGCCCCATACCAGCTTTTATTTTTCTAATGGGTGTTTTCGTAGCACGAAAACACCCATTAACGGCAAAAAAACACGCTCAAATTCGCCAAGAGCTCGCCCAACGATATAAAGATCAACAAAAAAGCGAATAATAAAAAAGGAAATACCAATCACGGCCGAATGGACGACGCGTTGGGCGGCTGCTAAACCGCCAAACGCCGCATTGACTGCGTTAGATTGACTGCGTTAGTGGGACTTTAAGCCAAACTTTCGCAAAGTAGCGCTTAATCCGAGCTTATCAACTGTGCGCAACATCCTACTGGACAACCTAAGCCGCAACCATTGATTAGTTTCAGAATCAAAAAGCCGCTTATTCTGCAAATTAACTTCATAGACTCTCTTGCGCTTGTTGTTGGCATGGCTAACCTTATTGCCAACCTGCGCCTTCTTACCAGAAATATTACATGCTCTCGACATATCGATCACAAACTCCCAAACTAAAATGTAACTACTCGTTAATCACAGAGGAATCCTCAAGCTCTTCAAACGAATCGGCAGAAACATCGCTAACCTTAGCAACCTTCTGGCGAGGAGCTGGTTTCCTTTCTGCCACATCCCCAATACCATTAGTTGCTAAAACCAGTGATTTGATTTTTTCGCGTATCTGCTCGTTTTCCTCCAAAAATTTCTTGGCATTATCTCGCCCCTGGCCAATCCTTTCACCTTCAAAGCTATACCAAGCACCGCTCTTATCGATAATTCCATCACGAGCACCAAGGTCAACCAATTCGCCCACCTGACATATGCCTTTTTTGTATATAATGTCAAACTCAGCCTCTCTAAATGGCGGAGAAACTTTGTTCTTTACTATTTTTACTCTGGTTCGGCTCCCAATAACCTCTTCCTTGTCCTTAATGGCTCCGACGCGCCTAATATCCATACGAGCCGAGGAATAAAATTTCAAGGCATTGCCACCAGATGTAGTTTCCGGAGACCCAAACATCACTCCTATTTTCATCCTAATCTGGTTAATAAAAACGACTGTAGTCTTAGTCTTAGAAACTGCAGAGGTTAATTTTCTTAACGCTTGACTCATGAGGCGAGCTTGCAATCCAGGTAACGAACTGCCCATATCGCCATCTAACTCTGCCTGCGGCACCAAGGCAGCAACAGAGTCAACGATGACCAAATCAACAGCCTCAGAACGCACTAAGGTTTCTACAATTTCTAGTGCCTGCTCCCCCGAGTCGGGCTGACTAATCAGAAGCTTGCTAACATCTACGCCAAGTGCTTCAGCATACCCGAGATCCAATGCATGTTCTGCATCGACAAATACAACTGTGCCCCCCTTTTTCTGACACTCTGCTGCTAGGTGAAGAGTCAATGTTGTCTTGCCAGACGACTCCGGACCGTAAATTTCAACTATGCGACCCCTTGGTACGCCACCAATTCCTAGCGCAATGTCAAGCCCAATACTCCCAGTCGAAATAGCTTCTATAGCTTCATCTTTGCGATCGGCATCTAAGCGCATAATTGCGCCCTTTCCGTAGTTCTTCTCTATAGAAGAGATAGCACCCAAAATCGCTTTTTCCCGCTCACCTGCACTCTTACCCGAGGCCGTCAGTTGTTCATTTTTATTAATCATACTATCTCCGCTTTATTTTACGTCACTCTCAAATTTATAAAATCTATTCAACTTCTCAAAGCTCTCGCATCAAACCAATCATGCGCCCCTGAATATCAACAGTATCAACCATTATTGGCTTGTGATTTGGGTTCTGCGGAAGTAGAGCAATTTTTCCGCCCTTTAATCTCCTAAAAGTCTTTAGCGTGGCACTACCATCTTCCAGCAGGGCTACTACGATCTGTCCGTTTTCGGCAACACTTTGCTTTCTCACAATAATAATATCTCCATCCATGATATGAGCCTCTATCATTGAGTCCCCAGTAACTTGCAAGCAATATATGTCGGCTCGCTCATCCATAAATTGCGGCGGTATGTCAATAAGAACGCTGTTGTCCTCAATGGCCTCTATAGGCAAACCGGCAGCAATTAGGCCCACAAGCGGCACGGCACATCTATTACTGCTATACCGATTGCCACCATGTCCGAGTTCCTCTTTTTCTACTATCGTAATAGCTCCCTCTTCCCCACGCCTAATAAATCCCTTGCTCTCTAACCTACATAAATGAAAATGTGCCGTCGAAGGAGAACGCACTCCAATATGTTCAGCTATGTCCTTTAGCGTAGGCGCATAGCCATTATCGGCAATAAAACTCCGGACGTACTCTAAAGTGCGTCTCTGTACTGGAGCTAAGGAATACCCCGTAAATTCCTCGTTTATGCCGGTTAGATTGCGCAAATTGTCTCTCTGTGATGTAAGCATATTTTTAAATGACCGTTAATTGCACTTGCTACATTCATACATCGTTAAACTTATAATCCGTAAGCGAGCTGCGAGCAATATAGCATATAGAAAAATAATAGAAAGACTTTATTTAGACATTTATGAACACGACATTTGTTAGGCGGGATAATTTAGACAAAAATATTGCAATATTGACGCTTAACGATACCTCTTGCAGAAACGCCATGAGCGAGAAAATGGCGACTGACTTCTCAGCGCGCATTACCGAGCTAAGATCCGAGGGGGATGTTAGAGTCCTCATCATCAAGGGCGCTGGCGATGTTTTTTCAGCGGGCGGGCATTTGGACATGTTGCTCGAAAAACCTAAAATGTCCGAAGAAAGAAACAGGCAGTTGATGGAGGTATTTTACAAGCAGTTTCTTTCGATAATAGACATTGAAATACCTGTCATAGCCGCGATTAACGGACATGCTATAGGCGCTGGATTATGTCTAACTTTGGGCTGCGACATTAGGATTGCTGTAGAAAGCGCAAAAGTGGGCTTTAATTTTGTTCGCATCGGCCTACATCCCGGAATGGGAGCAACCCACTTACTGCCGAGACTTATTGGTTCGGGCTACGCTGCCGAATTGCTATATACGGGAAAAATCATAGGCGCAAATGACGCAGCGAAAATTGGCTTAATAAATCACTCGGTAGGACAGGAACAGTTCGATACATTCGTCAACGAAATGGCTACGTCCATTGCTCAAGCTAGTCCACAAGCAGTTCGGCAACTTAAATCAAGTCTACGCACAAACCCACTTATTCCCCTATCCGACTCCTTAAAACGAGAAGCACAATGCCAAGCAGCAGACTACGCTGGCAACGAGTTTAAAGAAGGCATTAATGCTATCATTGAAAAGCGGTCTCCTCGCTTCTAGCTCCTTAGTTTCTAGCTCGTCGCCCTACCCTCTATTTTGATTTTCGCAGCAAACAAAAAACACAAGCGGCGCTAAAAATCAAAACAAACTCGCTAACGGCAAACTCCCGCCAAAGCGACTGATTAATAGCCACTTGCAACAATCTGGCTGAAAGCAAAAACAGCACAGCTAAAACAATAATCCATAGCTTCTCATTCGGCATAGCTCACCTACGCGGCAAAAAACTTTAATTGTAATATTTTTGTAACATTGTTGCTACATCTTTCTTTTTTTTCTTGACATCAAAGCAACTTAGCGAGTAGAAGTTTAAGGCGCTTAAATGCAAAGTTACTTAAAGTAACATGATGTAAGAGCATTCCGTATGCGTTGTAAGGAAACTCGTTGTTGTAAAAAAACTGCGTGCAAATAACAGAGGCTAGTTACATATGTCCATTTCCAGAGTTAGAACAGGAAATGAAGAGGAAGACGAGAGTTCTGTTTCGTTTAGCATTAAACCCGAACGAAATTTATTAGCGGCAGTGTTAGCAAGGGCGATCTGCGACGCTTTTGGCTCGGCTCAATGCGATCGCCATGTCGTAAGAAGCGCCAGGCAATGGTTGTTTGGAAAATTGACACCAACTCGAGCATTTAGCTTTGCGTGGGTGGCACAGCATCTCGACTTGGAGCCATCTACATTACAGGTAACTCTGCGTGGGTACGATACTAACCCAACGATGATTCAAGAGCGCCTTAGTCTACTTAGATAGGCTATTACGAGAAACGCGAGATTTTAGTAAATCTGGAAAAGAATTTCCGGTTTTATTTATAAATTTGATTTTGCGGCTCGGTATTAGCGAAGGGGTGGTTTGCATTTTATTTGAAATCGAGGTAAGTTCCACGCTCGGTTTTTTTGCAGCAAAAAATTCGGTCACAATCGTGCCTTATTGCAGCAACTACAGAGAGTGGAATTCATATTAACGAGTAAATTTATAGCTATGTCTAAGATCTTCGTAGGTAACTTTTCTTTTTCGGTAACTAGCGATAAACTAAAGGATTTTTTCAGCAAGGCGGGCACAGTCATTTCGGCAAAAGTTATGACCGAAGGCGAAGGAGGTCGCTCTAGGGGTTTTGGATTCGTAGAGATGGCTACTCCAGAGGAGGCGCGCAAAGCGATTGAAGAACTTAACGGAGCTACTTGGGAAGGTCGTCAAATTAAGGTTAGCGAGGATCGCGGACCTAGAAAGACATATGGGCAAGGTCAACATGGAAGAGGTGGTGACTACAGACAGGAACAAGGCGAAGGACGAGACAGTGGTTATTCGCAGAACCGTTATCCCACTGGCCCATATACACCACTTGGTTATTTTCGTGCCCAACCACTAGATTTAGGGACGCGCAAACATAAAAAAATCGATCCCTTTGTCGAAGACGCCAAACTAGCAATCGACTATAAAGATCCAAGAATACTAAAGCGATTCATGAGCGAGCGAGGAAAGATATTGCCGCGAAGAATGACTGGCTTGACAGCAGCCCATCAGCGCCAGGTATCTCGCGCAATAAAACGTGCTCAACACTTAGCGTTGCTTTCTTTTACTGATGGCGCGTAAGCCACGCGCAATCTAAACCAAAGATTTAAGACAGACACGCGAGAAGGTTTTTAGAACCTGTTGTATAGCTTCTTTTTGGCTACCAGGTTCGGCAGCAAATTCCTTGCCGCTAATTTTTTCGTATGCCTCAATATAGCGGATAGCCGCATCAACGCGAAAGGAATCTTCTATCACTGGCGGAATCCCTTCGCCCATATAGCCCTTTTGCATCAACATTCTCCGCACAAACTCTTTATCGAGCATATGAGGATCGATTCCTTTCTCGAGACAGTCTGCATAACTATCTAATACCCAATACCGCGAGGAGTCCTGCGTATGAATTTCATCGGCAAGAACCAGAGTTCTCTTTCCGTTCCTTACAAGCGTTCCAAATTCGTACTTGGTGTCTACTAGGATAAGGCCGCGCTGTGCCGCAACGCTCGTTCCTCGCTTAAATATCGCTAGCGCCTTTTCGCATATTTCATCCCATAGGCGAGCCTCGACGAGGCCGGACGACACCACTTCATCAGAAGAAATGGGAACGTCATGCTCGCCACGAGCGGCCTTAGTAGATGGCGTAATAAGTGGCTTTTCGAATGCCTGCGATCGCTTCATATTTGGCGGTAGCTTAATCCCCGAGATGTCTCTTCCCACTTGATAATCTCTCCACGCGCTTCCAGTAAGATAGGCACGAACGACTACCTCAATAGGCACGATCTCCACCTCCTGGCCTACTAGCACATTGGGATGCGGCCAATCTAGCAAATGATTAGACACAATATCCTGTGTCTCCCTAAACCAGTACACTGCCATTTCATTTAGTAGCTGCCCCTTAAAGGGGATAGAGGTAAGAACGCGATCAAAAGCACTTAACCTATCAGTGGTAACTAATATGCGTTTATCCCCAACTACATAACTATCTCTCACTTTCCCAGAAATCTTGTCTCCGAGATGCGGTGCGTCAATTGAGTCTAAAGTGTAATTTAACTGCTCCTCAATTATTCGACGTTCAATCATAACTAACGATCCCTATTGCTCAAACATTTCGCGATATGTCGCGATGCCTAATATTTACGACAAAACCGAGATTGAGTAGATACTCGGCTAGCCTTTCGCCTATAGATACTGAACGATGGTGACCTCCTGTGCAACCTATAGCTACAGTTACATATCGCTTGCCCTCGCGCTCGTAGCGCGGAAGCAAAAACTTTAGCAGCTCGCCATAATGCCGAAGAAACTCATTAGCATCGCCGTTCGAAAAAACATAGTCCGCCACGCGCTTGTCTTTGCCATTAAACTCCCTTAATTCCGGCACAAAATGTGGATTGGGGAGAAATCTCACATCGATTACTATATCTGCATCCCGCGGCGCACCGTATTTGAAGCCAAATGACTGCAATGTCACTTCGATACTGCTTTTTTTAGCCCCAACTTGATCCCTTACGCAATTCTCTATGAATCTTCTAAGATCATGTGGCGTTAGACTAGTCGTATCTATAATGCGGTCTGCCACACTGCGAATTTGACTTAAAACCTCGCGTTCTTTGGTCAAGGCCTCTCTCACCGTTCCCATTAAAACGCCTCTTGCCAATAATGGATGAGGGCGCCTGGTTTCCTGATAACGCCGTATAATAACATCGTCATCGCAATCGACAAACAAATGGGTAACCTCAACTAACTGCGAACTCCTAAGCCGACTAACAGCTTCAGATACAGCAAACGCCGATTCTTCGTCTCTTATGTCGACGAGCAGTGCAAAATGAGTTCGCAATCTAGCAGGCTTAACTGGCTGGGTACTTGCAATGCTAAGTGGCGATGACTCAATTGCGCTTGCCGAGGCTTTTGCCTCTACGAAGTCAACGAAGTTAGCCACTAAAGGTGCAGGCAGGTTATCTACGCAAAAATAACCCAAATCTTCGAATGCGTTTAGAGCGGTGGAATTTCCAGCTCCGGAAATTCCGCTAAGAATAAATAATCGCACCGTTTCCATCCAGCAGAGTTGACGGCGCAAACATTGCAATGCGCCGCTCTAAAGCAAATTACTAACTATTTATGGCTAACTAGCTTTTCCTTTTGTTTTCTAAGTTGACTCACTATGTTGTCCACGACTTTATCTATAGATGAGTATAAATCTGCAGTCGTCTCCGTGCCCGAGACATCGTATCCCTTAGAATGAACTATCACCTCTGCACTGTGGTCGCGCTTTTGCACTGACAATATTACCCGAGCGTCCGTTGGACCATTGACGTATTTTTTTAAACAGCTTTGGACCTTGTCAATAGCATACGCCTTAAGTGGCTCAGTAGAATCGCAATTGCGAAAAGTAACAGATACATTTATGGAAACGTCCTGCTTTGGCATTTTGCTTTACTCCTCTCCTATCTTGGTTATTAGCTATTTACGGCGTGTAGAAAAACATGCTCTTTAATCCAAGCGCTTGCTACATATGGACTTGTATCACATATAAATATGGCTTGCCAAATTAAGATCGCTAGACAAAGCGCGTCATCAAAAGACTTTTTTGCGGCGAGACGAAGACAAAATATTCATCATTTCACGGTACTTCGCAACAGTCCTTCGAGCTATATTAACTCCCTCGGATTTCAGCGTATCAACTAAGGCTTGATCGCTTAGTGGCCTTTTAGGATCCTCTGCGAGAATCAATGACCTAATTCGTTCTTTTACCGATTCCGATGAAACATCCTCTCCCTGTTCGCTTTTTAGGCCAGAGGTAAAAAAGAACTTCAGTTCAAAAACACCCTGAGGCGTATGCACGTATTTATTAGTAGTAACGCGACTTACTGTAGATTCATGCATTCCCACATCTTCGGCCACTTCCCTTAAAACTAGCGGCCTCAAGAAGCCAACCCCGTCGTCGAGAAAGCGCCGCTGGAATTTCATGATGCTTTCTGTTATGCGATAAATAGTCTGCTGCCTCTGATGTATGCTCTTAATGAACCACATGGCAGATTTCAAGCGATCGTTTAGATATTCCCTGTTAGTAGAGTTACACGACTCAGGATTATTTAGGAGATCCCAGTATCTTGGGCTTACCCGCAGCTTAGGCATGCCAGTGTCATTCAAGGAAATTACATATTCGTTATCAACTTTCTTAACGTATATATCGGGCGTAATGTAAATTGGCGCTTCATCTACAAACGGCCTACCGGGACGAGGCTCTAGCTTCTGTATTACGTTTAGGGCAGCCACTACATCCTCAATTTTAATGCCCTCTTGCCTAGCAATTTTATCAAATTGCCGAGTTTCGACTTTGTCCAAATGTTCTAAAACAATCTTCCAAGCAAGCGACCCTTCGGCACCCTGCTGGGAAAGTTGAATCAACAAACACTCCCTAAGATCTCTAGCTGCCACTCCAGGTGGATCTAGCAACTGAACTTCGCGAAGCACGCGTTCCACATCCTCCACGCTACGGCCACAAATTATAGCTAGCTCCTCACTCGAACATTGCAAATACCCATCGCGATCCAAATTCCCTACGATTTGTAAGGCTACACCCCAATCCGCTGCGACCAGCTCCGTAGTCCTAAGCTGCCAAAGAACATGACTAGTTAGCCCTTCTGGTTTGGAAGCAGTAGCTTCAACTGAATACCCTGGGCTCTCATCCGCATGTCTCGAAGACGCGCTGTTTGAAAAATCGCCCCATGTACTGTCAGCATAATCCAGCCATTCTCCACTGTCGCTTATTGGCTCCGCACTCGTTCTATCTACCTCTAAAACAGCATCTCGCTCAGAAAGCTGTCTCTCACCTTCATAACTCTTATAGGGAGCATCATCTAAGTCACCTAAAGCTCCATTCATCTGCTCGCCTTCGTTGCCCGCTAGAGTCTCCTCTTTTTCGTTATTTTCGCGCGCATCTTCGAGGGCCGGATTTTCCAGGAGTTCTTTCTCAATGACCTCCAGATACTCAAGACGCCCCAATTGCAATAGCTTAATAGCCTGCTGCAACTGTTGAGTCATTACCAGCGAATGAGTAAGCTTCTGACTAAGTTTGATTTCTAACGCCATAGAACCAACACTGCTAAACCGTTAATACTGCAACACTTTTCTAATACATTATAAGGTGATAAGTCTGTTAATATCTACTGTTTTCATATGCAAATTGCATTTTTTTGCTAACATAGTTGCTAAACATCTAATACTACTACTTATTTTATTTGCAAAAAAAATGCCACTTTCTACTTCTTATGATGCCTGAGAGGCACAATGTGGCTCGAAACAAAGTGTGAATAATAAGGGCAAGTCGTTAAGAAATAGGGCCACCGTGACAATAGTTACATGCTAAAATGTTCCCCGAGGTAGTACCTCCTAGCTAATTCAGAGTTAGCAATTGCTTCGGGGTCGCCAGATTCAATGATGCGTCCCTCGCTTAAAATATATGCGCGGTCGCAAATCCCTAGCGTCTCTCGGACGTTGTGATCAGTAATGATTACGCCTATGCCTTTCTTTTGCAGCGTCCTAACAATTTCTTGTAAATCGGCGACGACAATTGGGTCTATCCCCGCAAATGGCTCATCGAGAAGCATATATAAAGGGGAACAAGCTAAGGCTCTTGCAATTTCTACTCTGCGGCGCTCTCCACCCGATAAGGCATAGGCCCTTGTCTCTGCCACTTTTGCTAGGTCAAGTTCGCCAATCAGAGACTGCAGGCGCAACATGCGTTGCTTCTTGTCGCCCTTGTATTCCGGCAACACCTCTAAAACACCTAAAATGTTCTCCTCCACTGTCAGCTTCCGAAATACAGACGGCTCTTGAGGCAAGTATCCCAGGCCCAAACGAGCGCGGCGATACATGGGTTCAAAAGTAACGTCGCTCTCGCCAACCATAACCCTTCCCGCATCGGGACGAATGAGCCCAACAAGCATGTAAAACGTAGTGGTCTTTCCTGCGCCATTTGGGCCAAGCAACCCAACGATTTCCCCAGGCTCTATCTCTAAATCGACGCCATCCACCACGCGCCTAGCCCTAAAACTCTTTACTAGCCCTTGGCAAATAAGCCTTTTAGACATGTCCACTCCCAACCAAACGGTAAAACAACACTAGGCCTCCTATACCGTTTCCAAAAAGTAAAATTTTTAACTTACTTTTTGTAAATGGCATAAAAAATCACTCTTCTCCAGCTGTCCCTTTCTTAATAAGGGAACTAATGTTTCCATCCCCTGGCGTAGCTGCATCTTCGGGCTTAATGATTTTTACCCTAACATCTCCCTCTGCTTCGCTGCGGTCCTCATCGAGATAGACTATAACTTTATCCGCGGTAAGCGCATTGCCATGGTGGACAAATTCTGGCCCCTCCGTCAACTCTATTATTGAAGTCTTTACGTTATATAAAGCATGATCAGCTGTAGCTCTCAGCGAATCGCCCTGAGTTATAACTACATTTTTGTCGCATTCGATGCTATCGATCTCACTCTTCTCATCTAGGTGTCCAATCATTGCGTCAGCCGTAATTAGCAATTCGCCTCGACGAACCTCGACATTTCCATTATATCGAAACACCCCTTTCTCAGAATCCAGTTCCAGCGTATCCGACTTTACCAAGAGCGGTGGGCTATACGTATCTTCGTTACCGCCTAGAAGTTTTTCCTTGAGCCCACCCTGCTTCGACTCAGCGTTTGCCGCCGTCGACATAGCGCCCAGCATTGCTACGACAATCACGAAAGGAAATAATACTTGCAAAAGACCTCTCTTCCACATACTAGCAGCCATCCCACATTCCTTTCTAATTTCGATTGCCATTACATTTACTTTTTATCCAACACGCCTAGACTTTTTTTCAACTGACCGCTAGAAGCTGATTCTAGGTGCTGGAAAGACGAACTTACATCCTTACTAAGTGCTACTACGCGCGTCAGCATGTTCGCATTTAAGCCAATTCCACTAATCATAAAAGTTGCGCCATCTATATTGACTAACCCTGGCGCTGTCACAATGCTAGTATCTACATCATAAGTTGCCATGGCAGTCCTAATAGATAACGATGTGTCTAGCTTTAACGCTACCTCACCCTCCATTTCCGCGCGCCTTAACACATTTGACTCCACATAGAGTTTGCCCGCTTTGCAATGAAACTCAAAAGTCTGCCCTCCCGGTCTATACACAATTACCTTGGCATCACTTACGTGCAAAAATCCCTCTACTGAATAATATTTAGCATCCTTGGCTTTTACTTCCCATATCGGTTGCCCATCGCGCACCTCAACGCGATGAAACTCCTTAAGGTGAAGCGCTACCGGATCTCTTGCGGCTAACTGCTCCACTTGCGAACCGCTCGCACCATTGCTAAACAGTCCGCCACTAAACAAAGACTTGCGCTCCCTCGACTCGAGGATAATAGACAACGCTAAGTACGACAAGTAAAACGCCATCATAGCTAAAAAAAGCCACTGAACATGTCGCTGATTGACTTGCTTTGCTAAGTACACGTATTTCCTATCTACTCGTTAGAACAAAAGCGCCTAACTTCGTCTAGCTTTGTAACCACATCTAGCAAACTAGAAAGTTTGCTTATGGGTATCATGTTTGGCCCATCTGACATCGCACAATCGGGATTTTCATGGCACTCTAAAAACAAAGCATCCACACCAACTGCCACTGCAGCCCTTGTTAACAAGGGCACATATTCGCGCTTGCCCGACGAGCTACCGCCAGCACCGCCCATACTCTGAACGGAATGAGTAGCATCAAATACAACTGGATAGCCTAAAGATCGCATGACGTGTAAACCTCTAAAATCCACAACTAGATCCCTGTAGCCAAAACAAGTTCCTCTCTCACAAAGCATGACCCTATCGGCACCACCCGCAACGACTGCCTTCTCGGCAACATATTGCATATCTTCGGGCGCCAAAAACTGCCCCTTCTTAATTAAAAGCGGTTTTCCGGTTCGCGCTGCTGCCATTACCAAATCAGTTTGGCGACACAAAAAAGCTGGGATCTGCAAAACGTCACAGACTTTAGCAACCTCCTCCACTTGCTGCTCATCGTGAACGTCCGTAACTACCGGCACTCCAAACTCACGTCGAACTTCACTTAGAATTGCTAAACCCTCCTGCATACCAACTCCGCGAAAACTCCCCGCCGATGTCCTATTGGCCTTGTCAAAAGAGGATTTAAACACAAGTGGCATCTTGGCCTTGCGCGCCTCAGCAGTTATTAGTTCTGCGTGTCTAAGGAGATGATCTCGCGACTCAATAACACAGGGACCGCAGAAAATAGCAAGCGGTTTGCCCATTCCTACTTCTACTTGTGAAACACCACTATCTTGTCCACCAATAACTACCACTGCATTTCCTCAACGAACTATATAATGTGTGTGTGAATGCCGAACTATCTTTTCCCCAGACTATGAGCTTACGAACCCGCCTAAGCGCCCAAACGCGGACGTTTCTCGGGCTTCGACTTGCCCTGCACTCTGAGTAGGCGACGAGAGGACTTCAATCTCGCCCTTTAGAGTTTGCTTCTTGCTGTCTCTATGTCTCAGCGCAGCTTGTATGAAGCTAACGAACAGCGCATGAGGAGCCAAAGGTCGAGACAAAAACTCCGGATGAAACTGAACACCAACAAACCAAGGATGGTCTGGCACCTCTACTATTTCCACCAATGAGTTGTCTGGAGAAACGCCAGATATCACTAATCCATTACTCTCTAACAATTCCCGATAGGCGTTATTTACTTCCCAGCGATGGCGATGGCGCTCAAAAACTTCGTCCCTATCTCCATATATGCGCGAGGCAAGTGTGTCCTTTTTAAAAACACAGGGGTACGCCCCAAGGCGCATTGTAGCACCTTTTTGCGCTAAACCGCGCTGTCCCTGCATCAAATCAATCACTGGATCAACCGGATCTTCTACAAACTCTGAACTAGCTGCCTCCTTCCTGCCAGCTTTGTTTCTGGCAAACTCGACAACGGCCATCTGCAAACCAAGACAAATACCCAAATATGGCACTCCCTGTGTGCGAGCATAATTAACCGCTGCTATTTTCCCCTCGCTACCGCGCTTGCCAAAACCACCCGGCACCAATACCGCATCGGCATTCCGCAGTTTCTCCGAAATGCCATTTTGTTCAATATCTTCGGCATCCACATACTCTATCGCCACGCCACAATCGTTAGCGATGCCGCCATGAGTTAAAGCTTCTATTAGGCTCTTATAAGACTCTTTTAGCTCTACGTATTTTCCGACCATCGCAACGACAACGCTGGAATTCTTGGGCTTCTTAATAATAGATGCCACGCGTCTCCATGGTTCTAGTTGTGGAGAACCGGTCCAAATGTTTAGTTTCTCACATACGCGGGAGTCAAATCCTTCCTTATGCAAAATAAGTGGTAAATCATAAATGTTGCTCACATCCTGTGCCGTAATTACGCAGTTAGCGTCTACATTGCAAAACAAGGAAATCTTCTCCTTAAGCTTGCTATCTATATTGCACTCTGTCCTCAACACTATAATATCCGGTTGAATTCCTAAACTCGTAAGAGACTTAACGCTGTGCTGCGTAGGTTTTGTTTTTAGCTCCTCGGCTGCCTTAATAAAGGGAACCAATGTCAGATGAACATAGAGCACGTGCTCCTTTCCCACATCTGCGCGAAATTGACGAACGGCTTCTAAAAATGGCAAACTCTCTATATCGCCAACAGTTCCACCGATTTCACCAATACAGATATCAAAACCTTCGCCCGCCAACAAAATCCGACGCTTTATCTCGTCTGTTACATGCGGAATAACCTGAACAGTTCCACCCAAATAATCTCCACGCCTCTCCTTGCGAATGACCTCATCGTAAACCTGCCCAGCAGTAAAATTGTTTAGCCGGGTCATTTTAGTAGAAAGAAATCGCTCGTAGTGTCCTAGATCGAGATCTGTTTCCGCACCATCATCGGTGACAAAAACCTCGCCGTGTTGAAACGGGCTCATAGTGCCTGGATCTACGTTTAAATACGGGTCGAGCTTAATGATAGTTACCCTAAGTCCACGGCCCTCTAATAACGCGCCAAGGGAGGCCGAAGTGAGTCCTTTTCCCAGCGACGAAACCACTCCACCACTTACAAATATGTATTTCGTAGGCCTAGATGACATTGAGCATTCCTCGAAAAATATCTCTCTTAATTTGCTATAAAATAGGTGATTTTATGTGTTTTTTCACATCTGCGCAAGTTCTTCCTCTTCCCCTTCTAGCTCTGTGATTCCTTCGCTGTGGGGAGTGAGAATTATTGCCTTTGGTAGTAAATAACGGCTCTGCCAAAAGTCGGCGCAACTTAAGGACTTTTCTAGTATCTTCCAACGTAAGTTGCATTAGCATTATGGCATCTTGTGCAGTGGGATTATTGCGAAACTGACTTAACTTGCGCTTATCATTGGCGTGTAAAAGAAGGAAGTGTCGCAGGCGAAGAATTTTTTCCATATCTTCGCGGTCCTTGCGCGAAACTCCAAATGGCAAAAACAGTTTGTTAATCATCGTTAACAAACTGCTAGCGCTCCGCTTATCGCGTCGCCGGCCCTGCCTTCTAGGAAGCTCAATATCATTATCCGCTTCATGGCAATGCGTTAAATCCAGCTCCTCTAATGTCTCCGGACATACCTGCCAGTATGGAGCTAATGCATCACCATCCGCTTCAACGCCAAGACTTTCAAACATATCAAACGCAATACGGCCCATGACTAAAGCTAAAAACAACACCGCTGCCGAAATATCGGTTCCCTTAGCAAACTCGTCGTCTATGCGGGCCAACACGAGTTCCAATCTTGGCCACGTTTCACTATCGCGCTCAATTGCTTGCCACAAAGGTGCAGAAACGTATTTGAGCAGGCGAGTCTCTTTCATCAATTCAAACGACGCACGCGCACTTCCGCCGCGAAGCTCCCTAACAAACTCCTCACTCACCCTCGATGGTGAGCTAAGCTTGATAAACTGCGCATTGTCGCAGATTGCCTTATAAGTCGCTCGATCTATCCCAAACCCTGTCCTTGCCGCATGGCGACAAGCCCTAATCATGCGCACTGGATCTTCTACAATTCGCTTATCGGGATCCCCAATGATCCTAATAACTCCATTTCGAAGATCCTCAATCCCGCCAACGTAATCGATTATTGAAAAGGTATCGAGATCGTAAAACAAGCCATTAATAGTCAAATCTCGGCGCAAAGCATCTGACTCAGGATTGCCATATGTATCATCTTTTTTTATGGGAAGAGGCTTCTCGATTTCTTGAGTCTCTACATCGCCAACAGCCCTAAACGTAGCCACCTCTATAATCTTGTTCCCCTTAAAATAAACGTGATTAATGGGAAAGCGCCGGCCGATTATGCGACTATTTCTAAACAGAGCTCGCACTTTTTGTGGCGTAGCGTCCGTGGCAATGTCAAAATCCTTAGGCCGCTTGTTTAAAAGCAAATCCCTTACGCCACCACCTACCAGATACGCCTTATAACCATTATTTAACAAACGGCGCATGACTTTAAGCGCATCTTCATCGATCATTTTTCGGGAAATGCAATGCTCGCTGCGCTCAATGATTAGTGGATATTCAGAGTCAAAGGAATTAAGCATTCAACAACACATCATCAATTTTCTTCATCATCAATTTACTTGTAGGCGCATCTTTAGGCCCTTAAGACAAAACACGAGTTCGGATTGGAACCACTTTAAATTTTACTTCTGGCAATTAGCACATTTAGCAAAACCTAGCAAAACATTGCGCATAACGCCAAGAATCATGTTAATTTCATCGGAATTGATATTAAAATAAGGCGTAAAGCGCAAAGCGTTTTCACCTCCAGGAATTACATTAATTCCAGCAGCGCGCAAGGCTCTGCAAACTCCGCTTGCGTCTTTTACGGGGTAATTTTTTTTATCGAGTTCAGCAGCTAGCAATAATCCCGTACCGCGCACTTCGGTAATAATTTCCCGCATTTCACTTTGTAGTCGCTTCAAGCCACTTAAAAACTCTTCGCCTCTCTCTCTGATATTGAGCGCAAGCGCATCGGTAACTTGCGACAATACGGCCCTACCAATCTCCAGTGCCCGCGGATTTGCAGTCATGGTATTTCCATAAATTCCTTCGCGATACAATCCTGCCGCCTTGGGAGTAAGAGCTACAACGGAGAGGGGGAATTGACCAGCGTTTAGTGCTTTAGAAAATACTTCCATGTCTGGCGGCACGATACCGTCAAAACTCGGGTAATCTACGATGCTTAAACACCCCTGCGCCCGAAACCCAGCCTGGACTGAGTCGACAACCAGTAGCGAATCGTGCTTAAGGGTAAGGCGCCTA
Organism: Deltaproteobacteria bacterium; assembly: GCA_020845775.1. Lineage (NCBI taxonomy): Bacteria > Pseudomonadati > Myxococcota > Myxococcia > Deltaproteobacteria bacterium. The sequence continues at coordinate 3,907 of JADLFC010000058.1, read as the reverse complement.
GCAGCATCGTAAAACTCCCTTGTTATCGCCAATCCAGGCCTGCCTTCGCCCATAACTGGCTCCATAAACATAGCTTCTACAAAAATATTTTCGCGACTAGTCACTTCAAAAACATTTTCAAGCTCGGAAACGTTATTTGGTTCTACGACTAGCTCGCTTTCTCGATCTCGAAAACTTCCCAAATGTCGTCTATAATTTTCCACACAGGAATTGGATATACTAGCCGCCCTATCGGTGCGGCCGTGAAAGCTTCCTTTTAAAGAAAGTAATTTTATTTTCTTAGCAGCGTGTTTGCAGGAAACATCAGTCATGGCTTTTGCGTGAACATCAGTAAGGCGAAGTGCTACAGTGACTGCCTCGGAACCGCTATTCATACAGAGTATTTTGGAATAAGGACATGAGCCATTTAACGCCCTAAAGCCAATGTGTTCCTGCAAAGCATTGGCAAAGCGATACTGGCTAACGTTAGGCGTCATGATATTGGCCATGACTAATGGTTTAGAAAAAACCTCTGGCGCAAGCGAGGGCGAATGGCCAAAGCCCAACATGCCATAGCCACCGGTATCGTAAATAATAGCTCCATGGATTGTAACAAGCCATGGGCCATTAGCCGCCAATGGCACAAAGGGACAAATTGAACCCTGTCCATAGAAATTCAAAAAACCCTTCTGAAGCCTTAGAATTAAGTCGTCCTCGCTAAGTTCAAGTTCCCGAGAAAATTCGCTCTTTAAATCAGTATAAATACTAGCCGCGTCTTCAATAGCTTGCTTCAAAAGCGGATCTCGCTCCACAAACTTCAAAACAATTTCCTGTTCCAAGCCACTTGTCCTAGATGGCACCGCACTAGCTCTAATCCTTGCCAATTTTTCGAGAACTATATCTGTATTCATAAAAGGAAATTTTTTCTGGGCGGACAAACATACCCTTTAAAATAAGATGCCGTATTTCAGCAAATTGGATAATAATACTCTTAGACGAGCGAAATGTAAGAGCAATTTTTATAGTTAATCTTTTCTTTAAAACCCATATGAAACAAGTCTTAAAAGAATTAGACCTCAGGGATAGCAATTCGGGAAGTTTTAGCGGCAGTTGGTTAGTCGATTCGGGTTCGCAGGTTATAGAAAGCATTTCGCCTATAAACGAACAACCTATAGCAGGTGTTAGCGTTAGTAGTATGGCCGAATATGAAGAGGTTTTAAGTCAAGCTACAGAAAATTTCTATCGCTTCCGACTTTTCCCCGCACCAAAACGCGGAGATATCGTGCGAGAAATCGGAAACGAATTCCGCCGACTAAAAATGCCTCTGGCAAAACTCATTACTTACGAGATGGGAAAAACCTTAAGAGAGGCGGAGGGCGAGGTGCAAGAGGTAATTGACATTGCGGATTTTGCCGTTGGCTTATCTAGGCAACTCTATGGGTTAACGATGCACTCTGAGCGACGGCAGCACCGCATGTTTGAACAATGGCATCCACTGGGCAACATAGGCGTCATTACGGCGTTTAATTTTCCCGCCGCAGTTTGGGCATGGAACGCAATGATTGCTTGCGTATGTGGAAACAGCGTAATTTGGAAGCCTTCTGAAATTACTCCCTTAACCGCTGTAGCTATAACTAAAATTTGCGAAAGTATTACCAGCAAGCACGGTTTTCCTGCCTTGTTTACAATGCTTACCGGCAGTGGCCCCGCACTTGGCCAAAAGATCGCCGCCGATAGTCGCTTCGGACTCATTAGCGCCACCGGTTCATGTAAGATGGGAAGAAGCGTTGCCCAAACGGTAGCGGAAAGACTAGGAAAAAGTTTACTAGAATTGGGTGGCAATAACGCAGTCATTGTACTTCGAGACGCTGACCTAAAGATTGCAATCCCTGCCGTATTATTTGGCGCAGTTGGCACTACAGGTCAACGCTGCACTACGACAAGGCGAGTATTGGTGGAAGAAAAGATTGAGCCCGAGTTCACTAGGCGCTTAATTGCAACTTATCAACAACTAAGAATTGGGGATCCCTTAGACCCCAACACCTTAATGGGCCCCCTCGTAAACCCTGCAGCGCGCGAACTCTTTGTGACTGCAATCGAGAATATCAAAAGCCAAGGAGGGAAGATTCTTTACGGCGGCAAGGTTTTGAGCGGCTTTCCTTCAAACCTCTATGTGGAGCCAACTATTGTCATGGCCAATGCCAACATGCCCATAGTCAAGGAAGAGGTTTTCGTGCCCATTTTGTACATCTTAAAAGTATCTGACATAGACGAGGCGATACGCGTGCAAAACGACGTTCCGCAGGGCTTGAGCTCCGCGCTTTTTACTAACGACTTAAGCAAGAGCGAATTATTTCTCTCCCATGCTGGCTCGGATTGTGGCATAGCTAATATTAATATTGGCACCTCTGGTGCAGAAATAGGCGGCGCCTTTGGTGGAGAAAAAGACACCGGCGGCGGAAGAGAAGCCGGCTCCGATGCGTGGAAGGCATATATGCGACGTCAAACAAACACCATTAATTGGGGCTCAGAACTACCACTCGCTCAGGGCATTAAGTTTGAATAGGCTATTAAGGGAAACGGACCAAGCGGCGTTATCTCATGAGCTGCAAAAATAAATCTCGGTAATTATAGGCTTCGCAGCCGTTATTAAATCGCTGGGGCTTATCTCCCCGGTAGCAAATCCACTTTTTAACCGGCTTATAGCTGCCGACATATTCGGCAAAAGATTCGAGCCCCGTAGTTTGGCTAGTAGAAAGGCGCGTTCCATATTTTATTTCCAAGCCAATAATGTCATCCTCCCGCTCGATAACCAAATCCACTTCTGCACCAGCATTGGTGCGATAAGCACTAAAGCTCCAATTCTTCCGCATAGCCCTTCCTAGCGAAATGAGCTGTGTTATCATAAACTGCTCAAACAAGGAGCCTTTTTGTTCTTCAGAAAGTTTTTGCCCATGAATGCCTAAAATTGCATTTCTTACGCCCACGTCAAAAAAAATGAAACGATCTCTCTGCGAAACTCGTCGAGTTGATTTTTCTCTAGGTTTAAAAGCGCAAAGCCTATGAATGAGTAGGGTATCCTCTAAAATAGAGAAGAACCGCCGAATGGTCTCCTTGGGAATTTCAGTATCTGAACTCACCTTGGAGTAGTTTATCCATTGGCCACTAAGCAACGCAGCGGTATCTAGGAAGCGGGCATAGTCACCTACGTTTCGCATAAGACTTTCTGCGCGCACTTCTTCGCGAAGATAGAGCTCTGCATAGGAACCAAGCGTTTCTTCTCCCATCTCTCTGTCGAGAAATATGCCCGGAAGTGTTCCTACGCGTAGCGCTCGCTCTAACTCGAACTGGTCGCCTAATTCCGAAATCATCAAGGGATCGAGATAGGCTAAAATAACTCTACCCGGAAGAAGATTCACCGAGGATTGGCGCAGTTTTCGTGCACTTGAGCCGGTCAGCAAAAAGCGACGCCTGCCCATACCCTCATCTATGAGAACCTGAACGGAATTAAGTAAAGCAGGGACCCGCTGTATTTCATCAATGGCAATGAGCGCTGCAGATCGATTAGCCTCGAGCTCTCGCCGCAACAAATCGGGATCCTTAGCATAAGCTAAAAAAAAGCTTTCCACCGCTAAATTTACATAAACGTCGGGCTCAAGCTGCTTAACCAGCGTAGATTTACCGACTTGGCGTGGCCCCAAAAGCAAAACGCTTTTATTTACTGAGGAAATCCAATTAGTTAGCATCCTGTCTTGCATGTAGGTCATTTACCATGCAAATGACCTACATGCAAGACGGAAAGAAAAACGAAAAAGAAAGAAACCGGCATTATTGCTGCTTTATCACCAATAACAAAACTTCTGACATCATCATCCGCATAGCGGAGAAATACCGACCCTCGCTTCTCGAGTTCTCTGTCGGACTCATC
>JADLFC010000057.1 GCA_020845775.1 Deltaproteobacteria bacterium | reverse complement strand
TTTGGTTCGGAAGACTCCTGAATGCAACCAATTCTCGCCCGCGATATTACTAGGGAATCAAAATAGCGCTCCTGCTCAGCCGGCGAGCCAGCATTGAAATAGTTCGAGAAAAAGACAGTGTTGATTCCAAACTCTCGCCAAGAACCTATCCAGTCGATATTTGGCGAACGCGCCTCGAGAGTGTTGTCGAGCCAAAATTCAAAAATGCCGTTTAATTCGCCAGCAGTGTTTAACTTTACATGAGCCTCTAAGCAATACCATTTGCCGTCGTCAAGTTTCGTCTTGCCCTTTGTCACCCCAAGCCACTTTAGATTCTCAAAATCATTCCACTTCGTGCTAACTAGTTCGTTCCCTTGTGCGCCGCTCGCGGGATCCAGTATCAATACCTCGCGGCTCGTATCATCTATCCAAACATGCGCAATCATTGCCTGAGCCCAATTGGGATTAGCAAAGATAAAGGCGCGCGTAAATTTATCAGGCCGTCCCTGAAAATTATCTTGAAGCTTAAAATAATAGCGCCAAAAAATTTCCTCAAAATGTTCGTCTTTGTAACTCTGACTATTAACGGGGTTGCGTCCAAATGTGCGCATGAAGTGACCGGCATCGTCCTCGCCTTTCTGCCATTTAGCACCTAGTGAGTACTCTCCATGTGCGCTCTCGCTAGAAATGCGCTTCATGTCACCTTCGTCGCCATCAAAATCGAAATATCTGCTAGCTAGCGGTGGAGTATCGCTTTCAAAATCATCGCACCATAACCATTCGGGATGTTTAAGTGCATAATTGTAGCACTCGTCATCAGTTTCTAAGGTGTATGCCTCACTTGGCCAATTAAAGATTATAAAGGCAAAAAAAACATTTAGGTACAAACGCACGGAGCTGATACGCCATTTGTAACACTTCATAATAGGACTTCCTCCAAGCAAAGGCTAGAAAACACTCTCCTGTATCAAAGCGCTACTGAACTACCTGCCAGTCCTCCTTCTACCGACTCGACCTAAAAGAAAATCGATACAACTATCGCGGTGCGCTCTAAAAATCTCGCGCTGGGCATCATTGCGGGCTGCCTTCAATGCTCGCTGCGCACGCAACAAATCCTTAAACATCACTCGACAGACAAATTTTAGTCGACTAATGCCGCGAGAGTGCTTGTGCCAAAATAACATAGTCGACCTATTGTAGTAATAAACCATGTTACTGCTCTTTTTGCCGTCTTCATCAAAATCATGCCACACCACGCTTTCCGGTGTATAGAGGAGCTTAAAACCCTCCTCCCTCATCCGAGTACACCAGTCGGTCTCCTCAAAATACATAAAATACATTTCGGGTAAGTAACCTATCTTGTCTATTGCTAAACGAGAAACCATTAGTGAGCAGCCCGGCAAGTAATCGCACTCTCTCATATCATCGTACTGTCCTTGATCGATCTCGCGCCACCCCAGCATCTGAACTTCTCGCTTGGAAAAATCAACTTTTCCACCAGCGCCCCAAATTAAATCCAAATTGACGATTTCGTTTTCGCGTTTGTGCCGTTTAGAGAAACGCGGATACAATACCTTACTACCTACAGCACCGCACTCTGGATGATTGGCAAAACATTCCACTAGATGAAAAAGCGCATTACTGTCTACGGTGACATCGGCATTGACTAACCAAAATAATTCGGCTCCACAATTTCTTGCATAGTGAAGTCCAATGTTGCTACCGGCAGCAAAGCCGTTATTTTCAGGACTGCGAATTATCTTAACGCGCGGGCTACTTATCGCATTCTGAAGCATAAAGCCCGAACCATCAGGCGAGTTGTTGTCTACAACCACCACCATTAGATTTTCATAGCTGCTCGCTAAAAGCGACCTTACACAAGCACAGGTATCGTCAAAGGAGTTGTAGCTAACAATCACAGCCCAAACGCTAGGTTTCGTTGCTAGTGCCTCCACCAAGATATTTATATCCTTCGCTATCTCCATAAAGTGGTATTCTGCCGAAGAAGGGGCTTGCAGACAAGCTTCTCGTTCTTTAAGACAGTCGGAGGTCAGCATTGTTTCGCCTACTTGGGCTCGCCTTTTATGACGCACGACAAAAAGGTCATTATTTTGACGTCGTAATTTTGGCGCTTTTGTGGCAGCTAGTCAATACTTTGAACTTTTTTCAAGGCTAATGTTCTTGCTTGCACGTTTTTAGCTGGGACTAACCGACACGCTAGCTCACTTAAACCTTCTAAAAGCAGTCGATGCGTTATTTTTTTTTGAGATTCGCAGATCGTCTTATTTTTTTCGAGTAGCAAAAATAAGCGATTATTCTCGCCCAATTAGTTGCCAACAAAAATCAGAGATGGCCGCAAATTAAATTTAAAAGTTAGCCCCCATGCCAATTTGTCGACATTTTTTGTTTCTTTGGTATGACCTTTGCCATCAAACTGACACAGGGTTATTTCTCGGCTTGTTGGAGGTTTTTTAATGTTTGAGCAAATTATAGAAACATCTACGCAACAACCAATAGGTACTTTTTCTGAACCTATAAGATCAGCGCGGCAGAATGCCTTTGACTGCATAGTTACGGCTCATCCCGAGATGAGAAAGGTGTTTTACATTGCTGAAAAGGTAGCTGCCGCAAGTAGCACAGTATTGCTGTTAGGCGAAAGCGGAACAGGAAAGGAGCTAATTGCTCGGGCAATTCACGACTTAAGCGGCAGGAAAGGGCCATTTGTGCCGGTTAACTGCGGAGCAATTCCTGATAATCTGCTGGAAAGCGAACTCTTCGGCTATGAAAAAGGCGCATTTACAGGTGCCGTCACCTCAAAAATTGGCCGCTTCATGTTAGCCAATAACGGAACAATTTTCCTCGACGAAATCGGTGAGATGAGCCCCCACCTGCAAATTAAGCTCTTGCGGGTTTTGCAGGAAAGAGTAGTTGAGCCAGTAGGCGGTCTCAAGGCTCAACCAATAAATGTGCGCATTGTAGCGGCAACTAATGTCGATTTGCTAGATCAGCTTCGCGACGGCAAGTTTCGCGAGGATTTGTACTATAGGCTGCAAGTAGTCCCAATCGAGATTCCGCCGCTTAGAGAAAGAAGGACTGATATCGAAATGCTAGCTAACTATTTTAGCTATGCCTTTGCCGAACAAAATGCCTGCAAACCACTTGTCTTTAGCCCTGAAGCAATGGAGAGTTTTAGGCAATATCCTTGGCCAGGAAATGTTAGAGAGTTTGAAAATCTAATCGAGCGCCTGACGATACTACATGACGCTGACGTAGTTCAGGTTGCGGATCTGCCAGACCATATAGTTAATTTCACGAAGCCCTACAACACAGCGGTCAAGTACGCCGTGTTGCCAAATGATGGACTGGACTTTAACGCCGTCGTTGAGGAATTTGAAAATGACCTAATCCTTCAAGCGCTGCAACGCACCGGTGGCAACAAAAAGGCGGCCGCCAGATTACTAAGTTTAAATCGCACTACTCTAGTGGAAAAGATCAAGAAAAAAGGGCTAGAGTACGCGGATGAAGAGGATAATAACGAGGCAGCAGGTCAAGCACAGGGCAGGTGATGTTGCAGGTAAAAGTCGCAAATCACTGGGTGGTCGCCATACTGTTCGAGCTAACGGCAGTAGTGGCGCCGATCGGCACGACAAGAACAGTGGCTGCCGAAATACTCTCCCAAAGCGTAGCCGAAGTTACTAGCGACCGCACCTCGGCCTACGATAGCGTATCCCAGCTATCACGCGACGGTAGGCATTTCGACGCACTGGCGGCTTTTCTAGAAAGAGAAAACGAAGTAGAGGTCAATTTGCCAGATCGGCTAGCCGCAGCGCGAAGCGCTTGGGCACTGGGCCATGCGGAGCAGGCGCGTAGCATTTGGGATGATATTCTCGCCGACTCTCTTCTGTTCACAAAAGATCCCGCTACGAAATACGACGTTTTGTTGTCGCGCGCCATCATGGAATTGCAGGAGCGACGCTACGAAGAGGCGCGAGTCTTTGCTGAAAAAGGAGCCGGGGAGTTAGGCCCATCGGATCTGCGTTCACAATTTTGGTTAGTCATTGCTGAAAGCTTGGCAGAGCAGGGAATTGGAAGTCAAGCGGAAAAGTACTATAGGTTGGCCATAGGGGATGGCAGTGATGGTTCTAGCGATGAGGCGCGATATCTCCTAGGAATATGTCAACAGCGGGCGGGCAAGTTAGATGAGGCCCGGAAACAGTTTGCCGATATCCCGCTAGATTCGGAGTTTGCGCCAAAAGCTCTGCGGAGACTAATCGAAGTCGATTACGCCAAACGCGATTACGAGGCGCTCATGACTTGGTTGATGGAGGCAAAGCGGAGCTATCCTGCTGTGTTGGAGGATGCCTGGAGTGCCTACGTGGAGGTAAAAGCCTTGGTAGAGACAGACAAACTAGAGGAGGCTCGAAATGCGCTGGCGCAGTTTAAAAAAAGGTATTCGGAGAACGACCGGTGGTTTGTCATAGCCGAAGCTACCTTAAATGCCGAGTTAGTTAGGGCTGCGTATGCGGAAAGCCCGAACGGAACTGCCACCGGCATGACACCTCGCGAAGCAACGAGGAGTGCAAAATAGATGCATATTGGCACGCATGTCGAGAGAGACCGCTCAAAACGCTTAATGGCAATGGGACAAATGGCAGCGTCGCTAGCTCACGAGATTCGAAATCCACTCGGCAGCATGGAATTATATTGTAGTTTGCTAAAAAGGGATTTAGCAGGTCAGCCAGAACCGTTTCAGCTAGCAGATAGAATTTATCAGGGTATAAAGGCTCTGGATCGAGTAATATCAAACTGCCTTCAGTTTGCACGGGACATACAGCCAGAGCGACAAATAGTAAAGGATGTAGGCGAGTGGATTAGCGAAATCGTAAGCGCGGTTAGGCCACAAGCAACTATTAATGGCGTGGCACTTGGCTGCGAAATTCTCGGCAATCACAATGCTTGGATCGATAGCCATTTAATTGAGCAAGTAATATACAACATAATCCTAAACGGCATAGATGCCGTTGTCGAGTATAAGGCAAGTAGCAACAGCGCTGCCGATTATTTGCCGGCAGTGTCTATCGTTAGCGATGCGTCATCGAAGGAGTTCTGGCGAATAGACGTAGTCGATAACGGCGGCGGGATACCAGCGGAACTAAGAGAGCGAATCTTTGATCCCTTTTTCACTACAAAGACAAAAGGGACTGGTTTAGGACTTGCTGTTGTGCATTCTATTGTTGCGGCTCATGGTGGCCATATAGAAATCGAACGCGTCGGGGGCGAGAAAACGAAGTTCTCAATCTTCATCCCAAGCTGCCACACTATAACGAGGAAGGAAAGCGATGTCTGAAAGAGCGCGCATTATAATCGTAGATGACGAAGTACAAATGCTTCTCGCTATGGAGACGGTGTTGATAAGGCTAGGGCACGAAGTTAGGAAATGCAATAGCGCGGCTCAGGCTCTGGAGCTGTTGGCGCTGGGCGAAGTGGATCTACTAATCTCAGATTTGAAAATGCCAGAGGTTACGGGAATTGAGCTTTTAAGCAGATGTGCAAAACTGTATCCGCGGCTGCCGGTAGTGATAATTACGGCGTATGGCACTATAGGGCAAGCTGTGGAGGCTATGAAAAATGGCGCATTTGATTTCATCACCAAACCTTTTTCGGCCGAGGATCTCGAGGCAGTTGTCGCACGAGTAATAAATCCGCCCAAAATAAATCCCAAAAAAGGCAGTCTTATTGAGGATCACACTAGGGAAGTAGCAATTATTTCTAAAGATCCCAGCTTGCGAAGAGTGCTCGAGATCGCGACTACCGTGGCACGTAGCCGAGCCAGTGTCCTCATACAGGGCGAATCTGGGACTGGTAAGGAGCTCATTGCTAAACTAATTCATACGAGTAGCGATCGCGCCGATGGACCGTTTGTAGCCGTCAACTGTGCAGCTTTGCCGGGGAGCTTATTAGAGAGTGAGCTGTTTGGACATGAAAAGGGCGCGTTTACAGGGGCGATAAGTTCCAAAATGGGAAAGTTCGAGTGTGCCAATGGCGGCACTATATTGCTGGACGAGATTTCGGAGATGGAGGCGGTGTTGCAAGCAAAGTTGTTGCGCATTCTTCAAGAGCGAGAGGTAGATCGCGTAGGTGGTCAAAAGCCAATTCCAGTCGATGTTAGAGTAATTGCTACGACTAATCGCGATATTCGACAGTCGATAAGGAAGGGAGAGTTTCGGGAGGATCTGTATTATCGACTAAATGTCATTCCACTGTTCGTACCACCACTGCGTGAACGTCGAGGAGATATTCCGCTGCTAGTGGAGCACTTTATAAGAAAATACTCTAAATCTTCTCCCAGGAAGGTCAGTAAAGCGCTAACGGAAAAACTTGAAAAGTATCACTGGCCGGGAAATGTGCGCGAGTTGCAAAATGCCTGCGAACGCGCAGTGTTGCTTTCATTTGGCAATGAACTCGAGGCTGAGCACTTTTTTGTGGGCTCAATTCCCAGCCCGCAAGCGGCCGGAGATGAGGAGCTGCATCTGCAGTCCGGCATGTCGGTAGCAGAGGCAGAGAAAAAATTAATATTGGAAACACTTAGAGCCAATGGGAACAACAGGACTAAAGCTGCAGAGCTGCTAGGAATTAGCATTAGGACTCTTAGAAATAAGCTTCACGAGTACGGTGAAAGTAGTAAAGATAGTGGCATTGATTGACACGCTGAGATAAACCCTTGACGCAAGCTGAGTGCTCGCGAGGGTAATCGAGCCATGAAAAGTGCGAGGGCGATATTAAGTTATGGAAAAGCATTAACTTTCTGTGGCTATCATGGTGTCAGAGTTTAGGCACGATTATTGCGAAAGGGTTTTGTGAGGGCGAGTAATGAGGTGTTGATTGCTGCAGCAGTGCAGTAAAAGGAGTAGAGCTATGAAACTATTTGATGAAAGTTATTCAGCAATGGAGAAGGCGCTGGATCTAAGATTCAAGCGCCATACGGTGCTAGCAAGTAATATTGCCAATACCGAAACGCCAAATTTTCGAGCGCGAGAGGTAGATTTTGCTGGAGAATTAAAGAAGGCAGTAGACGGGGCTCAGCAAGCTCTCGCGAAGACAAATCCGGGACACATGGACGTTACGTCCGCTGAGGGGAACTCGCACATTGTATACGATAATGCTACTGCCATGGGAGCGGATGGAAATAATGTGGATTTAGACATTGCGATGGGTAAGATTTCCGAAAATGCGCGAACCTATTCGGGCGTTGCGAATTATTTATCGATGAAACTTAGATTACTTCGGCAAGTAACTCGCGGTGGAACGGGAGGCGTATAGTAAATGTTTAGTACAATCTTTGACATTGCTGCAAACGCAATGAGCGCGAACCGGCTTCGCATAAACACTATTGCGAGCAATATTGCCAATGCTGAAACTACGCAGACAAAGGAAGGCGGGCCGTATAAGCGAAGAGACGTAGTGTTTGCAGCAACCGATGTAGACACCAAGGAGGCGTTTAGCAATACACTCGATCAGGCAACTCTTAAAGGTGTAAAAGTGGCTGCTGTGACTAAGGACGATAAGCCACCTAGAATGATCTATGATCCCGGGCACCCGGACGCAGATCCACTTACCGGCATGGTGGCAATGCCCAACGTGAATCCAGTAACGGAAATGGTGAACTTACTAACGGCGAGTGCTGCATATAAAGCCGCATCGGAAGTAGTCAATGTGACGAAGGATCTAGCGGCAGCAGTTAGGCGGCTAGGCGAAAGAGTGTAGAGCAATAGATAAGGCATATCAAAGAGCAAACTGCTATGAAGGACATTTCGACATTAGAAGGCTTTAAACCGATTAGTGGGCTAAAGCCCCTGGGTGGCAATAGGGATCTGCTGAATGAGACCGATGGAACGGATTCTGGAGAAAAGACGCCCTTTGTGGATTTTCTTAAGGACAGACTCTCGCAGGTTAACGATTTAGGCCTCGACGCAGATAAGAAAATGGAAAGTGCGCTGCTGGGCGAGGAGGTAAATCCGCACGCGACTATGATTGCCATGCAAAAGGCCGACATAGCTTTTAGCCTTTTACTAAGCGTCAAGCAGCGCCTGGAAACCGCCTATCAGACGCTAATAAGAATGCCAATAGGATAGATACTTCGCATGGGTGAAAGATCATTATGAAATTTGATATCGGTGCAGTATTTGCTCAGCTAGTATCTCTCTATGCGCGGCTTCCGCTGGCCCAAAAAATAGCCTTGCCACTTCTAATGGGAGCTAGCGTAATGCTAGTAGTCTTTGTCTCTCGTTGGGCAACCAAGCCGGATTATGCAGTGCTGTTTTCCGGACTTGAGGAGGGCGATGCTGCTGGCATAGTTGAGCGCCTTAAGGATCAGAAAATAGGCTATCGCCTGCGCGACGACGGAAGAACCGTAGAAGTGTCTCCACCAGAATTGGTCCACGAACTGCGCTTGGAAATGGCTGCTGGGGGCCTGCCCAAGGGGAAGAGTGTCGGTTTTGAGGTGTTAAGTGATGGAGCTTTAGGGCGAACGGGTTTCGTGGAAATGTTAAACTATATGCGAGGACTGCAGGGCGAGTTAGAGCGAACTATTCAGTCCATAAATGCCGTAAAGAGCGTGCGCGTGCACATCACGAACCCCAAGCGTTCGGTGTTTGTCAAGCGCGACGTGTTGCCAACCGCTTCGGTTCTATTGAAGCTAAAGGCTGGTGAAGAGCTCACTCCACGTCAGGTTAAGGGTATTGCAAATTTAGTGGCAAATAGCGTCGAGCGCCTTACGTCTGATAACGTCACAATACTCGACTCATTTGGAAATATTCTAAACGAAAAGCGCGAAGGCGAGGATTTGAGCGAAATGGATAGTACTAAACTAGAGCTAAAGCGCAAGCTAGAACTCGAGTTGCAGCGCAGAGTTGAAACGATGTTAGGCGAAATACTTGGACAAGGTCGCGCAGTCGCTAGAATCAATACCGAGATGGATTTTAGCAAGTACCAAAAGGAAGAGGAGTCATACGACCCGGCTGGGCAGGTGGTTAGAAGTACTCGCCTGGTGGAAGAAAATGCTGGACTTACTGCGGAAGGAGGAGTTCCAGGCGTTATATCGAACTTAACTAACGATCCAGGTTTGCTGACCCCACCAGATAGCAGTGAAAACGCCAACCTGCGAAAGGAGCGGGTTACTAATTTTGAAATATCCCGCGCCATTAGTAAAACAATATCTGCGTCTGGAAATATTAAGAAACTCTCCGTAGCAGTCTTAGTAGATGGCATTCGCGAAAATGCGTCCTCTAGCGCAGCGGCAGCAGGAGGAGAGGTCAAGCAGGCAATTATACCAGCGTATAAACCGCTCGCTCCCGAAATGCTAAAGAAAATCGAAAATCTAGTTAAACAGGCTGTCGGATACGACGCCACCAGGGGGGATATAGTGACGGTAGAAAATATTCCCTTCTTTGAGCCAGAGGAAACGCTGGCCGAGGCAATAAAAACTGCTGAGGAGGATCAGAAGTACGAAAAATATATTGGATGGATATTGCCTGGCTTGGGAATAATACTTCTGTTTTTAATTCTCTACCCAATGATGCGCTTTCTCATTAGCCCAACCGAGGCCGAGGTCGATTTAAGCCGATTATTGCCAGCAGGAATTGAGGAATTGGAGGCCGAGTTGGAGGCGGAGAGAAAAACACTGGCATCGCTTCCAAGTGAAGCACAGGTGCCGACTGTTGACATACAGGAGTTAGAGGGCCTGTTAAGCGAAAACTCACGAATGGTTAAGGACAATCCTCGCCAGGCCGCGCTTTTAATTAGATATTGGCTTAACGAAGGAGGCTTGTAGTTAGAATGGAGCGGAGGAGATGATTGGCAATAACAGTAAACTAAACGCTGCAGAAAAAGCCGCGTTGGTGCTAATGAGTCTTGGCAAGAAGCAGGCGGCCGAGGTCATGAAGTATTTAAGTGAAAGCGAGGTAAAAAAACTGAGCCGAACATTTATTGCCGTTCAGGAAGTAGATCGCAGTTTGCAGAACGAGGTTGCAAGGGAATTTAACAACATGTTGCAGGCTGCCGAGCGAGTCGTAGTAGATGGACGAGAGTTTGCCCAAGAAGTAATTACCAGCGCCTTTGGTTCAGAGGCAGGCGATGGATTATTACAGTACATTACTGGCAGCAAGAAAGAGCCACTATCGGTATTGCTGCACGACATTCCGCCTAACATCATGGATACCTTCGTGCAGTCGGAACATCCACAGACTACGGCTTTTTTTCTTACCAAGATGCACCCCGAGCAGGCGGCAGAGTTGTTGGGCAAAATGACGGAGGAGATGCAGACGGAAGTACTAGTGCGGATTGCACAGCTTGAAAACGTGAAAGCAGATGTCATCGACGACGTGCGAGAGGTGTTGCGCACTCAGCTTAGAGGTATAAACCTACGAGGTGAGGAGGAGGTCGGGGGGCCAAAAGCGGCGGCGGATATACTTAACTTCGTCGACCGCGATAACGAGGAGCGCATTTTGGGCGAAGTCGAGGAGATGTATCCGGATCTTGCGGAGGAGTTGCGCAATTTGATGTTTACGTTTGAAGACATCAAAAAGATCGACGATCGAGGTATTCAGACGGTGCTTAAAGATGTACCGCGCGATCAACTGGTGCTTAGCCTTAAGACTGCTAGTGCGGAATTGGTCGATCTGTTGCTGCGCAATATCTCTCAGCGTGCAGCGGAAATGCTGCGAGACGATTTGCAGTCGCTTGGGCCTACTAAGCTTAAGGATGTCGTAAAGGCGCAACAGGCAATAGTTGACGTGGTTCGCAAGCTCGATGCTGAAGGCAAGATTACAATAGGTGGCGGCAGTGACGAGGTGTTGGTCTAGTGGAACGGTGCTATTTGGAAAGTTAGATCTCCATGGATAGAGCAGAATCGAGAATCTTGGGACAAGGGGAGCGCGTTAAAATGGAGGTGCGCCCCATCTCTACGTTGGAGTTCGTGGAAACGCCTTATGTCGATACTGCGTGGGAAATCGTAGGCACTCGCGCGACTATTTTGGACTTTGCACCTATGGAACTGAGCGTGGTCAAAACGGCCGTTCGGGGCGCGGATCCAATGTTTGAGCATTTCGGTGCGGACAGAGTTCGAACCGCTGATGATGCAGCGTGGCATTTGCCAGTTGGGGAGCGACCCGATAAGCCGGAGGCGGAATCGCAAGGTGGCATAGATGAGGAAACTCTTATGCGTATGCTTGAAGAGAAATTGGAGGAGGGCAGGAAACTGGGCGCAAAGGAGGGCTACGAGCGAGCACAACTAGATATTGTCGAAAAGTACGAGGTGTTGGCGAAGCAGCGCGCAGAGTTTGAGGAGAAGCTAAACTCTGAAGTGACTCGCTTCCTAACCAATATAGAAAGGCAATCGGTAAAGCTCGCTGTATCTATTGCCAAGAAAATACTCGACACTACGACGCATGCAAAGCCTGAATACATAGTAGAAGTCATTCGCGTGGGGCTAAAGAGTTTAGGTGCGGCCTATCCCATACGGATTCGGGTATCGCCAGAGGATCTGGAATTCATTCAGATAATTGGGCTTCCACCCGAGTTATCGAGCCATGAGCTCGGGGTTGAGTACGTTGCGGACGAGGGTCTAACATCGGGTTGTGTCATAGAGACGGATTACGGTGAGGTTGATTTGGAAATTGACAGGATGTGGGAGCAAGTAGCTGCTGATTTATTTGAGGTGAGTAAATAGGTGGATATCTGGGGGCGAGTAAATTTTGCCTTAGAGCGTTCGAAACCGATAGCCGAGCGAGGCGTTGTAACACAACTTACTGGCCTGATAATTGAAGGCAATGGGCCAGCGGCAAGCATAGGCACGACGTGCAGCATTGTTCAGGATGGAAAAAGGATATTAGCTCAAGTAGTTGGCTTTAGAAAAGATCGCATACTGCTAATGCCTCTCGACGACATGCATGGAATTGCGCCAGGAGCCACAATACTGGCGCATGGACAGGGTAGCAACATAGTTGCAAGCACTCAATTGTTGGGGCGAACTATTAACCCCATGGGCGAGCCATTGGACGATGGTCCAGCATTTACCGATGGCGAGGAGGTGCCGCTTTTTTCTCAGCCGCCGTCTCCCTTAGGTAGAGCGCGCATTGAAAGACCTTATAACACGGGCATGAAGGTTATTAATAGTCTGCTTAGGATTGGCGAGGGACAGAGGGTTGCAATCATGGCTGGGTCTGGTGTTGGAAAAAGCACTTTTTTGGGCATGATAGCTCGCCATGCTCTTAGCTCGGTAAATGTTATTGGGTTGGTTGGAGAGCGCGGCAGAGAAGTGAGGGAATTTATTGAGCGGGATTTGGGCGAGGAGGGTTTGCGGAAAAGTATTATAGTAGTAGCTACTAGCGATACTAGTGCGTTGATGCGGATTCGCGCTGCATTTGTCGCAACAGCCATCGCTGAGTATTTTAGAGATCGCGGCGAGAATGTCACTCTGATGCTAGATTCCATAACTCGGTTCTGCATGGCACAAAGAGAAATTGGACTTGCCGTAGGCGAGCCACCCAGCGCGCACGGATATACGCCATCGGTGTTTGCTATATTGCCAAAATTGCTGGAGCGAGCTGGTACTAAGGTGGGAGCGGGAGCTATAACGGGTTTTTATACCGTCTTGGTTGAGGGAGATGATATGAACGAGCCCATTACAGATGCGGTTCGCGGCATATTAGATGGGCATATTGTGCTAAGTAGGGATTTAGCCGGCAGAGGGCATTATCCAGCCGTGGACGTGTTGCAGAGCATTTCGCGACTCATGCCGGAACTGCTAGACGAGGAAGGCATGCAACTCGCTTATCGCGCTAGACGCGTTCTAGCGGATTATCGAGAGGCAGAGGATCTCATTACAATCGGAGCCTATAAAGAGGGGCAAAATCCCAAGGTAGATTATGCCGTACAGCACATCGATAGACTTAACACTTTCCTCACTCAGATGCCCACGCAGAAGTTTTCCTTAGAAGAGACTGCGCGATTGCTAAGAGCGGTGTTTGCTGAAGAGCAGGCAAATGCCACTGTGGGGAAAGTAGCTAATGTGCGTTAGGCGTGGGAGCATGGAATAGAAGGTGTATGCGCTGAGGGCGAATGAAGAAGTTTAAATTTCGATTGCAGCAGGTATTGAAATACAAAACTCTCATTAAGAAGGAGCATGAGCGCGAGCTGTCGGCTAAACACCAAGAACTTACAGAAGCGGAGGATAGGCTTGGAGAGATTGTGGAGGCGCAAGAGAGAAATGCGCTGTCGTTTGAGAAACCGATTAGGATGGCAGAGTTAGATTTAAAGGCGAGTTATCAGAAGCATCTGCGCGAAGCGCTCGAAAGCCAGCGAAACACGATCGTAGAGGCTATTAAGGCCGTTGAGACTGCCAGGGAGGCATATATCGAGAAGGCAGTGGAGGTAAAGGCGTTAGAAGTTGTTCGCAAGAGTCGACTAGAGGAGCATAAAAAAGAAGTATCGCATTGCGAGCGAGAAGATATAGAAGAGACAGTTGTTCAGCGATATAGATTTTCTAGAGGTGATATAACAAACGAGGAGGAATAAATGGTTAACGGGCACGCTACTAGTAATTTGGAGGCCATAAAAGCCAAAATGACGCCTCAGCAACGAAAGGATATGGCTGAACTGTTGGCTGGTGAACTTAAGAAGCGGCAGGATGCAAAAGTTGCTTCGAGTGTCGGCCGGAAGAATCAGAGTGCCGTTAGAGAGTCGCGTCTTGGCGAGGCGATTTCTGAGGAGCAGCTTAAAAGCATACGGGATGATGTTAACACTTCCGTTACAAGTAAGCGTTTGAAGCAGATAGATAAGGAGCTTGCGGATTTGCGGAGTAAAAAAAAGAAGGAGTCGCAGGGGGATTTTGTAAAAGCGCGCATGCATTGGATTGTTGAGTGTCTATCTAGGCGAAATGCGCTACTGATTGTAGGAGTCGTGGTCTTTGGTTTAGGAAAGCTATTTTTTCTTAGCCGCACAGTCAGTGCAAGCGTAGATGAGCGGCGTATTGCGGACTCAAGTCATAGCGTAGTAAGCAAACAGATTGTGGATGCAGTGCCAATGACGGCTGTTGCTGACAGAGATGTCGTGGAACACCATAAGCCAGAAGGTGAAGAGCCATTTACAGGTGAAGGTGAAGACAGGCGGGCCACGTGGTCGCCTGAGAAAAGGGAGCTCTTAACGCAACTCGACGCTCGACGGGTGCAGTTAGAGAAGCGCCGCATTCAGCTAGATGAGCGAGAGAAGGAGCTAAGGAACCAGGAGGAGGAAATTGCTGGGAAACTTGTGGAGCTAAAAATGGTTGCTCGCAAGCTAGACGAGTATAGGCAACAAAAGGATCACCAATACGAAGCCCGTCTAGAACAGCTTGCCGATGTCTATGGCTCAATGGCTCCGAAGGAGGCTGCGCCTCTTATCGAAAAACTAGAGGAAAACATTGCATTGGCGTTGCTTGAAAGAATGCCTGGAAAGCGCATGGGCCAAATATTAAGCTTAATGTCGGCCGAGCGGGCTGTGGAATTGACGAAAAAATTGACTAGTAAGCAGCTATTGTAACGGCTCGGCAATAACTGCTAGGCAGTTATTGCTCGCCTGTCTGATGAGACTGTCGTTTTGGGCCATTTGCCAGCACCTAAGTGCTTAAAACTAAAGCAGTTATTTCTCTCCTGTGCCCCCACGCGTTTTTGGAATGGTTGTTGCTCTGTAGTGGGAGATGGAAATGGAACAGATAAAGAAGGGCTTTTCCCCAAGTGAGCGTGCTTTGAAAGGTCATGCAGAACTCGAGCAGGACGAGCTAACCGAAAGTCAGTTTATAGAACTTCTGTATGGCTTATCTATGGCGCCCAGCGATGCAGCCACCTCGCCTTCCAATTCCGGTAATTTTAATGACTTCTTACCGCCTATGAATAGTCAGGCGTCGAAAAAGATAGACGAGGATGTTCCCCGAGCAGCCGAAAAGGCTGATTGCGACGAGTTAGACAGCGAGGAGTCTGAGAAAAGTTTTTGCAGGGGAGGCGAAAAACTAGATCGCGTACCGCAAAAAGACGTTAAAGCTGATAGCGAGCTAAGGACACATAAAGAAAAGAGTGAGAATGTGTCGGAAAGCTCAATGCGCGAGAAAGCTCCAGCCATCCAAAGCGACAAGACGCCTTATTTAAATGGAAGGGCTCATGCAGAGACAAGTGAGGTTGGGCGGGAGGTTGTTGAGCAAAAGCTTCTGCCAGAGACAAGTGTGCAAACTGGTATTCAAAACTTAGTCGGCGACGTGACAAACGGAAAGGTTAACAAGCTCGCACTTATGAATCCACAAGCAAGAGGGGAAATTCTTGATGTGGAACAATTTGCAGCAAAATACACTGAGCTATCGCAAAAACTATTTAACGTGTCAGCTAGTGATAATGGTCTTAAGCAAATTGCTGCTCCAATTGATGGCAAGCAACTTCAAAATCTTATTCACAATGCGATTAACGGGACAAGCAGTCCGGATATGGCCGGAAATAATAACAATTTTTATCTACCTCAGGAAAACGCACTTAAGCACCTTGCAATTGCACGCATGAGTGCCGAACCGCTTGTGGCATCGCAACCGCGCGACCTAAAGTCAGGAGTGTTAATGAAGCAATTGCCAGGAGAGGCTCAAACCAAAATTATTGAGCAGATTCAAAAAGCTTTAGAGGTGGCCAACAGCGGTCGCGATACAAATGCATTAGTTGTTAGGTTGGATCCACCGGATTTAGGGCAGGTTACGGTGAAACTGGTCTATAGAAGGGATGAATTGTTTGCTCGCTTTACGCCAGAAAATCCAGAAGTTGAAGCTTTGTTGAGAAGCAAAGTCGCCGATATAAGCTCTATATTATTATCTGGATCGAGCATTAAGGCAGATAATATTCACATTGCTATTGGCAATAGCGAGGCAGATTTGGCTCAAGGACGTTTTGGGCAATTTTTTCGTCGCGAGAGACATGCTAAGGGTGGTAAGGCCACGATTGGTGCGGCAATGTCTAGCTCAGTGGCAAACGAGGAATTCAGAAACGTGCCGAGCGCAGTTTACGCAAACCAAAAAACTCTTTGGGTGGCTTAAAGGAAGCTATTATATATGACTGATGAAGTGAAAATAGGGAGTCTGGGACAGTCCGGCCCCAAGACCAAGGTGAGCGATAGCCAATCGGGGAATAAGGCTTCGACGAGTGGCGCGACTGGAAATATCGGAAATTCAGCCAATATCGGTCAGCAAGAATTTTTGACCTTGCTCGTTCATCAACTGCAAAACCAAGATCCGCTAAATCCCATGGAGAATGAGGAGTTTGCAGTCCAGCTTGCTCAGTTTAGCCAACTCGAGCAGCTCATCTCCATCAACGATACCCTTTCCTCTGGTGCTGGGAATACGACTGGTATGATGGCTTCCTTTTTGGGACACGAGGTGGTGCTAAAGGATCAAAATGTTCACGTAGTCGATAATAGCGGTCCAAATCTGTGGTTCAATGTTCCGCAGGGCGCGAAATCTGGTCGCGTCGATTTTCTAAACGAACAGGGACAGGTTGTTGGTTCTAAAGAGTTAGAGAGTTTAAGTTCGGGTAAGCAGGTGGTCGCACTTAGCGATTTAGCTTTGCCAGATGGAACGTATGCGGTTAAAGCGATCGCGGTGGGTGCAGAAGGGCAATTTGTGAATTTAGATGCGAAGGTGACGGGAACAGTGGATGGTTTTGTGTTAGAACCTGAGCCCGCGTTATTGATAAATGGCGAGCACGTTGCAATGCAAGATGTGGTGGAGGTGTTTCGCGGGAGAGAATAGAGGACAAAAATATTGTCAAAGGAATGAAAGCAAAGGTCGAATGGAAGTGTTATTTAACATCAACGATAAACAGGAGTATAAACTGTGCCAAGTATAATTGATGGACTTTTTGCCGGTCGTTCTGGGATACAATCGCATGGTGTGGCTATTGCTACTGTTGCGGATAATATATCTAACTCTAACACGGTGGGGTACAAAGCTTCGCGGGCGGATTTTACTGATTTACTGCTAGGCAGTCTTGGAGGAGGTGGAACTGGAAACATGGCTGTGGGAAGCGGTAGCACAATATCAAGTGTCACAGAGGTGTTTAATCAGGGGTCGCTGGAATTTACTGATCGCAATCTCGATCTCGCTGTGGATGGCAACGGTTTTTTTGTTTTGGAGGATATCTCCGGGGCGCGTTATTACAGCAGGGCGGGAAACTTAAAAATAGATGCCGATGGATATTTGCGCAACCAAAATGACCTTTATGTTTTAGGGTTCCCAGTAAACGGTTCCGGTGGTTTGGAGCGAATAGCTACGAATCAAATTAGTCAGGAAAACATCGAGAGTCTAAATGTTTTCATTGGTGGCAATTTGGATGCATCCTCGGCCTTGACTGCGCAGCCGGCGGCGGGTGCTACTTACGCCGAATTAAGCGATGCGGCCTCGTTTTCTACTTTCGTCGATGTGTTCGATTCTTTGGGGGCCAAGCACACGGCTACGGTCT
This sequence comes from Deltaproteobacteria bacterium, assembly GCA_020845775.1. Classification (NCBI taxonomy): domain Bacteria; kingdom Pseudomonadati; phylum Myxococcota; class Myxococcia; species Deltaproteobacteria bacterium. Next base: position 1,311 of record JADLFC010000057.1, on the reverse strand, counting down.
TTTTCTATCACACGGCTCCTGGGACTTGGACGGCAAGTACTTTTATCGACGGAGGTGAATTGGCTTCAGGTGGCGCAGGTGCTGGTACGGCTGGCGCAGCTGTGCAAGTTGGAACGGTGGATCTTACGTTTAGCTCTGATGGAACGCGCACTGCTCCGGTAGCTCCAGACTTGCTCATGGGTGCTGACTGGGCAAACGGCGCAACGGATTCGTCCATTGGAGTGTATTTTGATCCCTTTACCCAATATGCCTCACCCTCGAGTATCAGCGAAATATCCCAAGATGGTTCCGGAGCTGGCAATGTGGTTTCTCTCAGCTTTGAAGGCGATGGCACTTTGTTTGCACTGCTCGACAATGGCGAGACTTCTTCCATGGGAACACTAGCACTCGCTGCTTTTGCAAACCCTGAGGGTTTACAACGGCGCGGCGGTTCGCTTTATGCTGAGTCGAACTCTTCAGGAGAGGCCGTTCTAGGAACGCCTCAAACTGGTCGCTTTGGCGCCATCGAAGCGGGTGCTTTAGAATTATCCACCACCGACCTGGCCAGTAACTTCGTGAAGTTAATATCGCTACAGCGAGGATTCCAAGGAAGCTCGCGGACAATTACCACCGTAAATGATCTTTTGCAGGAATTGATAAATATAGTGTAGGCACTAAAGTCAAATTGTTTTAAAAGGTGCTACTGGCCAAGCATTTGTAAGCCGGCTTTGTTGTAAAACTTATCAAAAGAAAAAATGCAATCGAGATCGCAAGTGGTCATGAGTGCTACGTTAAAACAGTCAAACCAAGATATCCCTTTTCTATTTTGACGTTCAAAAATCTTATCGGTCTCTCGTTCTAGCTCGGTAGTTAAAGGCAGTTGTCTGATCTTTTTTTCACGTATTTTTGCTAAAAACGTCTTAGCTGCACTTTGGGAAACGTGATATGACAAAACCGTTACTGCCTCAGGAATTGCGTATGGAGAGATATAAAACGAGGGGTTGTTAACCCTTTTCAGTATATTCAAGGCCTTTTTATGGTTGCTATCGTCAGATTTGGCAAGAGCAACCAGGGCATCGGCATCGACAAGTACTTTTGTCATTTTCTTGCAAGATAAGAATTAAAGTTCTCTGACAGATCTACCGGGCCTCCTGTGATCTTAAGATCGGCGAGATCTTCGAGTGATTCCTTCATCATCGCCTCCTCGTCGGCGATGTGCTTCTCGATAATTGTGCGAATAATTTCCGCCATAGAAAACTGAGTGGCCTGCTTTAATAAAGCGAGTCTATCGTAAATACCCTGTGGAAGGTAAATTTGAGTTCGGCGCATAAT
>JADLFC010000056.1 GCA_020845775.1 Deltaproteobacteria bacterium | reverse complement strand
TCTGAGGTTGATTGGTTAGACACCGTTCTTACTAAAGACTCCCGCACAACTGCCTTTGAAGATCGGCGCGACTTTATCGAGAATAAGCTTTCTAAAGATAGGGCTCGAAGCATTGAGGAGGTTGCGGGAAGCCGTGCCCTGCTAAACCTCATCTACACGCAAGCAGCGGAACTTAACCCTTTAAGCGAAACCGCCCTACGTGCACTTCACGCCGAGCTGCTCCAATACTACCCGCCATCGGAAATTTATCGCGGTCGATATAAAATCGCGCCCAATAGAGTAGTGCGAAAAAATCATTCAACTGGTGAGGAGACGAGCGTTCTTGAACCGGCAGAACCGGGATCCATCACCGAAAGTGCCATGCACGAATTGATAAAATGGTATAACCAATCTCTTCAAGATTGCCCTTGGACCATAGCGGTTGCAACCGAGTTTGTCTTTCGATTTTTGGCAATACATCCGTTTCAAGATGGCAACGGGAGAATGGGTAGGGGCCTTTTTCTCCTAGCCATGCTTCAAAGTCCAGATGAAAGCCTAAGAGTGATTGCGCCCTATTTGCCAATCGACCGACACATCGAAAAACAACGCGCCGACTACTATACCGTGCTACGTCGCTGCTCTGGGGGTAAATTTCATCCCAACCCTAGCACTTACGATTTCGAGCCCTTTCTACGCTTTATGATGAAAGCTACCAAAAACGCCCTTGAGGACTTTGCTTTTTACCGCAGGCGCTACTTAGCCTTGGAGCACTTATCTCCCGCAACAATGCTTGTGCTTAACTGCTTTAAGGAGCATCCGGAGACCAAGCTACAAAGAAAAGACATCTTGGGCGCCACAAAACTCCCCCGCGCCACTGTAACACTTGCTCTAAAAACCTTAAGCCTAGAAGGCTTTATCCAGCGCCAGGGCCGCGGTGCTGGCGTTCGTTATTACTTGGTGTTTTAAAGGACACCTAACGCATCGCATTGTTCTTGGTATTTAATTTATTTGTAATGTCGTTCCGAAGAATAGAAAATCGTCGCCCGAGTTATGTACTTCTGTGGTTTTTTGCCACACCTCCCACATTAGCCATGAATAGCCAGGAGATAAGCTGGATACACGGCTGTCTCTTTACTCCCGACTATTCATAGCCAATGTTTCCCTCCACTTGAAATACACCTGTCTTGCTGCTATGATTTATTTGTTGTTTATAAATCTTTCTTGTCTACTCTTTCTGGGCAAGTCTACACTAGACTTCCCCCGCATGAACTGCCACATCCGGCGGTGCAGGCAAAGCAGTGATCGGCAAATGCGATATTACCCGTGCTTATTTCATCAAACGAATCGATCTCCCAGATGGTTTTTCGTTTTCCGCCCAGCGGAATCTCAAGCATCTGGTTAAAGTCACAGTCGTAAAGTTCTCCCGTCCAAGCAACAGAAACTAAGTTTCGGCACATGATTTCCTGCGCGGCGCTAGGATTAAAACTCGCGACGAGAAGCTCCATATACTTCTCCATGAAACCATCTCGCTCAAGTTGGTGCAAAAAGCGGCTAATTGGAACATTTGTAATTGTGTATAGCCTGTTAAATTCGATTCCAAATCGTTCCCTTAGCTCCCGCTTGTAGGCGGATTCAAGTTCTTCTTGTGCTGGAGGAAGTGAGGGCCCAAGGGGATTGTAAACCAAATCAAGAGTTAAACCACTTCTAGGATCTCCAAACCCTAGAGAATTTAGAAGCCCTAAGGCATCAATACTTTTCTGAAAAACACCGCTTCCGCGCTGCTTTTCAACATTTTCCTTTAAGTAACATGGAAGAGAAGCAATCACGTGAATGAGGTTGTCTCTTAGAAACAACGGAATATCAGAATATCCTTCCTCAAAAAAAACTGTCAGATTGCAACGGTCTATAACTTCAAGTCCGAGCGACCGAGCGGCTAAAGCTATTGGTTTAAAGTTATTATTGAGTTCTGGAGCGCCACCGGTAATATCTACCGTTTTAATATTGGGAGAGTTTTGAAGTAATGCGATTATCCGCTCTCCCACCTCCGCATTCATCTGCTCCTTGCGCTTGGGCCCAGCCTCTACGTGACAATGGAGACAGGCCTGATTGCACAGTTTTCCTACGTTAATTTGCACTGTAGTGAGCGCCTTGCGCTCAATGCGCCCGCATCTTTCTAATACTGTAGCCTCAAATGAGTCTCGAACGTTGTTACTTAGCACTGCAACCCTCCTTGCGTCTCCAGGCATGAAATATCTTAAGCAATTCCAATGTGCGAGGTGAAACACTGCTCTTCTTCCACTCGCCAGCAACGTATTTGTTTGCCTCAGAGAGAGTCGGGTATGTGTGAATTGTGCCGAGAATTTTATTTAATCCAATTCCGTGCCTCATCCCCGAAACAAACTCTGTTAAAAGATCCCCAGCGTGCTCGCCAACAATTGCTGCCCCAAGAATTCGGTCTCCCCTGGGTGGAGTTAGAACCTTGATAAATCCATGATCGCTGCTGTCGGCGATAGCTCGATCGAGATCGCTTAAGTCGTAAGTTGTGACTCTATAGGGAATTCCCTTTGCCTTAGCCTCCTTCTCGTTTAATCCGACTCGCGCCACCTCCGGATCGGTAAACGTACACCAAGGGATTACTCTGTAATCTGCCTTGAAGGATTTAAAGGGGCTAAACAAGGCATTAACGGATGCATACCAGGCTTGATGAGCTGCAAAATGAGTAAACTGATATGGGCCCGTCACATCACCGGCAACATAGATATTGGGATAATTGGTTCGTAAATACTCATCGGCCTCAATAGTGCCGTTCTTTGCGATTTTGACCCCGAGTTCCTCCAGACCAAAACCGCTGACACTTGCCTTCCGTCCTAAAGCTATCAGTATCTGATCAAACTCGACGCGAACTTCTCTTCCTTCGTGACCGCATATTAAAGACTTTCTGTTATCCTCAACCTCAACTCGCTCAGCTCTGTGTCTGGTAAGAACGCTAATCCCTTCAGCCATGAATCGTTTACAGATAACATCGCTAACATCTCGATCTTCGCGACTAAGAATGCAGTCGTTAGTTTCAATCTGAGTAACATTTGCTCCGAGACGATTGAAACACTGACTTAGTTCTGAACCTATTGGGCCACCACCTAAGACGAGGAGCTTTTTTGGTAGTTCTCGCAAGTTCCAAATTGTGTCGGAGGTAAAGTAATCAACCTTGTCTAAACCCGGGATCGAAGGGACGAGTGGTCGAGCGCCGGTAGCAATTACTATGTTCCTGGTCGTCAATTTTCTTCCCTTAACTTCCACTTCAAAGGGCGATACTATCCTGGCGGAGCCATTAATACAGTCCACCCCAAGCTTTGTGTATCGCTCGACTGAGTCGTGAGGTTCGATCTGTTTAATTATGCCCTGAACTCTCTCCATTACCGAAGCAAAGTTAAATTTAATATCAATTGATTCAAGGCCAAAAGCTTTCGCCCGCGAGGCATAGTGAACGATTTTAGCTGAACGAATTAGAGCTTTACTAGGAACACAGCCGGTATTAAGACAATCGCCGCCCATTTTTTCTTTCTCAATTAAAGCTACGTTCGCTTTTATGGCGGCTGCAATGTACGAGGTGACAAGCCCGGCTGCACCGGCTCCTATGACTATTAGGTTATAGTCATAGGAGAGAGGGCGCTTAAATCTGCTAAGAGTTTTGCGCGAGCGAAGAAACTCCATCACGCGCTTTGCGATTAACGGAAGAATGCCTAAAACCGCGAATGAAAGAAGAATTGGCAGTGAGACAATCCCGGACATGGAATCAATCTTACTTAACTGAGTTCCAGCGTTAACGTAAGCCATCGTTCCAGGCAACATTCCAACTTGGCTAACCCAAAAGAAGGTGATTGCTTTCATTGGCGTAAGGCCAAGGGCAAGGTTAATAAGAAAAAATGGAAACGCTGGAATAAGTCGCAGCGAAAAAAGGTAAAATGCTCCTTCCTTTTCTATTCCGCTATTGATTGACGTTAATCGCTCAGCAAACCGTCTCTGCACCCAGTCGCGAAGTATCAAGCGCGACAACAGGAACGCAAGCGTCGCCCCGAGCGTACTGGCAAACGAAACTATCAATGTTCCTTGCCAGAACCCAAAGAGCGCACCGGCTGCGAGTGTTAGAACTGCAGCGCCAGGAAGAGAGAGTGCAGTGGATATCACATAGATCGCAAAGAAGAGCGCAACCGAAACCCTAAAGTTTTCCGATATGAGTTTTGCTAGATTCTCCTGTTCGGATTTTAAATAGTTGAAGGATAGATATTGCCCTATGTCAAACCGCCAAAATATGCCGATAAAACCAGCTAGCAGTATTATTGCTAATACTTTATTTTTTTTAGACTTAGCCGACATTAGATACTTTCAAGCAATATTTGCATAAAACGTCTGTCAAAAACTACCGCTTTCCGACAAATACTTCAAGTTGTGCAGAATGCTCTTTCGATTTGCACCCATAAGTGGCTACTAACGCCGATATCTCATGTAAATAAAGATCCATTGGAAGAAATGTGTCCGGCACGTCACTCATTAGACGAATTATGCCTTAGCGAGACGCCTCAGCTAGCTGGACGGCAAAACCTGAATTGAATTAAGTACAGGTGCACCCGGGAGAGCGCTTGATGGGTTGGTTCCAATTCGCACTTCATAGCTATCGGGCAGACCATCACCATCGCTATCCTTACTCATGGGATTAGAGCGATACTTAAAGACTTCGTCGCCGTCTCTTAAAGTATCGCCATCAGAATCGGCGTTATAGGGATTGGCACCAAATCTCGACTCAGCGAAATCGTAAATTCCATCCATGTCCGAATCTGCTGGGCGTTCTTCTAAAGTAGTCGAACGCAAAACCATTGCGACGAGATCAGCCATGTCCTCGTATCCATCGCCGTTGGGGTGAACAAGGTCGCCACCAATAATGCCTTCGCCCAATGCGTAAAAATCGACTGAAGTGTATGGAGAGATTGCGCTGTTAAGCGAGCTAACCCATGTCTTTTGAAAACTCCTTCTTACAGCAGTGAGTTTTGCAAGAAGTGCGATTGCCCCGGTATTTTCGGCAAGGGATGTCATTGTTAATAAATTGGATTTAGAACTAGACGCATTATAGCCGCTTATCCAATAATCGTTTACGCCTTCTAATATAACTATGAAGTCTGCATCTGCCTCTGCCACAAATACGTCGGCTGCTCTCTGTTTCCCCGTTGGGGTTCTCTCGCCGGGACGGCCGTAATTTTTAACCTCTGTGGCTGGAAAAATTAGATTGAGCCTTCCCGGATAGCCAAAACCTTCTGAGTCGCCGGTTCCTGCTGTGATAGAATCTCCAAATGTAATTATTTTTAGATGTTCATCGCAATTAACATCCAGCAATCCATCGATATCGGGACAGGCAAAGGCCAATTGCTCATTTGACAGCAAACTAAGACTAAGAACTACGATGAGAAAAACCCCCAGCTTTGCAGCTCGGCTCAGTCTTTTGCTGTTAGTGTATGAAATCATTGAAAAAAATCTCTAACGAAGGGTGTGAAAAAACTATTGGACTGAATTCCCCTCACAGATCCTCCTCACAGAAATATGTCAAATAGTGCGCTCATTTGGATGAACATAGGTCGACTATGGATGAGAAATTTTGCTATACCCAAGACCAAAATCTCAATTTTTAGCGGGTATCTTAGCTTATATATGAATCATGACGAAAAAGATATCAAGTGCAAACCGATAAATTACGTCGTTTTTGCTACCTTTTTATTAGCTATTAGCAGCTATTTCACCTTGCCATTAGGCGAGGGTAGTCGTGAGTATTATTGGCATTTAACTTTAGGGAACTGGATTCGCTTTGGTGGAGTGTTCCCCGTTGAGGACATATGGACTGAAGCTGGTAAGGGAAAGGCTTATTATGCTTCAAACTGGTTATTTTCATTTTTACTCAGTCTCGTTCATTCGCATTTTGGCGATCGCGGCGCAATTTGTTTGGAAATTTTTTCAGTATCATTTTTCGTTTCTGTTTTGGCTGTTTCGCTAGGGTATATGGCGCGAAGTTACTTTGTCGGTTTGCTTTTAATGCTGCCCATTTTGGCCGGAACTTTAACAGATTTGGGTTTGGCCCCTGAAATCTTTGGGTGGGCTCTTTGGGTTGCGGGCTTTGCGCTGTTACAGAGTTTTATTAGCTCTGAGGAAGTAGGATATTCTACACTGGCAGCCATTGCATTGTTGTCTCTCGTCTTTGTCAACACACATGCGTCCTACTATATCGCCTTGTTATGCTGGATGTTAGTAATATTGCTGGTAAATGGTGTAGGGCGAAAACAGAAGGTTTTATTCGTTACTGTAACTTTAATGGCATGTTGTCTTACGCCATATCTAGGAAAACAGGTTCCCAGCACGATAGTCGCGTTTTTCTCCGATCTTTGGTTTAAAATGCTGTTTCAGCAAAACCCTAGCAATATATTTCACTATCCCTTTGCTGTTTTACTAGTCTTAGTAATCTTACTTGGAATGCTTTTTCATTATAAGCCGCATGTGTTAAGGCGCGGAGAGGTTTTTGTAATTTTGCTTTTTATCTGTTCGGCCTTTGTCTCACGCTCCTATGTAGCTTATGCAACAATGACTGTAGGGCTTTTTATTGCAACCATATGGGGAAGGGCTGAAGGAAATGGAATGGGCAATCTTGGGCTCGCTATGAATGTCTTGAGTTCTAAAGTGTCTAAGCTTAGCGCCTTGGGTTTAGTGTGGATCTTTTGTTGTGTTGCAGTGGTGAATATAGCTAGGTTGTGGCGTTATCCGCATAACGCCTTTCATGTGCCAGTAGCGGCAACTAGTTTTTTGTTAGATAAACGAAACGATGTCGACTTTCCTTTACTGCATAACTCCTTAGATGGGTCTTATTTGATATATAGGTTTGCCGATACTAAAGGTGTTCCACTGCATTTAGCTTATTTCGATTTTAGGACTTCTGGCCTAAACCGCAAAGTAGCCGCCAAGGAAATTGCATATAATGCTGTTGGATATGGCAGGAGTGATTTATTGGAATATTCGAGGGCAAAGACAGTTTTATGTAGAGCGAATGATCAGTTTTATAAGACTTTAATTAACGACAGGGATTGGAAGCTCGTTTTTATTAACGGTGAGGGAATTGTTGAGGGTGAGATAGTCGGAAAGGACAAGAGCGACGATTCGATAAGAGCTGCTTGGGCAGTTTTTAAAAAAGTAACATAGAGAGGAAGAGTTGGAAAAAGTGCAAGCGTCGAGACAGTCAAGAGTTCTGATTTTTGAAAATACAAGTTGCGTTTTCTTAGTTCAGTCCGAAAGGGAGCTATCTGCTAAAGAAGTAGATAGTTTGGAGTGGCTTTTTGAGGCCAAGTACAAGCCTAAGACTTCGATTACTGGAAGTTTTGTGGGCCCCAAAGTTCAAATGCTTAGTCCATGGTCTACTAACGCTAGCGATATTGTGCGAAACATGGGGCTTGTCGGTATTACGCGTATAGAGCTTTTTTCCAAAGTCGAGGGCAAACATGCAGCAATAGACCACATACTAGAGGCATTTTATTCAGAATTATCGGCCAAAATACTTAGTGACTTTGGCGAAGCCAAAGAGGTTTTTGAGGTGGTAGACATAGGCGAATTCAACGATAAATTTGGCTTAGCTCTATCGCAGGATGAACTTGAGTATCTGGAGGGTGCAAAGGCTAGTTTAAAGCGCAATTTTACTGATTCGGAGCTATTTGGTTTTGCACAAATTAATTCGGAGCACTGTAGGCATAAAATTTTTAATGGAAGCTTTACTGTTGATGGAATAGTTCAAGACAAAAGTCTTTTTGCTCTCATTAAAGACACTTCGAAGGCAGCACCGCAAAATATCGTTTCTGCTTATGTCGATAACGTCGCCTTTTTAAAGGGGCCAAATATATTGCAGTTTGCGCCATCAAAAATTATCGAGCCAGGGATTTACGGCTTAAACCAAATTAGTTCAGTCATATCGCTTAAAGCTGAGACGCATAATTTTCCAACCACCGTTGAGCCTTTTTATGGCGCTTCCACCGGCACTGGTGGTGAAATTCGGGATCGCATGGCTGGCGGTATGGGAAGCATTCCTTTAGCTGGCAGTGCTGTGTATATGACTGCCTTGACTCGACTTAATAGCGAGCTAAGTTATAAATGCCTGCCTCGCAATTGGAAGTATCAGAGTCCAGCAGAGATATTGATTAAGGCGTCAAACGGGGCTAGCGATTTTGGTAATAAGTTTGGTCAGCCCTTGATTGTTGGTTCAATACTTACCTTTGAGTGTCAGACCAATCGAGCTATGTATGCTTACGATCGCGCAGTTATGTTGGCTGGGGGTGTGGGTTACACCAATGCTCTTTTTGCGGAGAAACGAAAAGCTAAGCCGGGCGATTTGCTTGTCGTGATGGGAGGAGATAACTATCGGATTGGCATGGCAGGTGGCTCGGTTAGTTCTGTAACTTCGGGCGCATATGCAAGTGAACTCGAGCTTAGTGCCATTCAGAGGGCTAATCCCGAAATGCAGAAGCGCGTTTTTAACGCAATTCGAGCGTTAGTCGAGCATTATTACAATCCAGTAAAGCTAATTCACGATCACGGTGCGGGCGGACACATCAATTGCTTTTCGGAGCTATTGGATCCGCTAGGCGGAAAAGTGGAGATTTCGAAACTGCCCATAGGCGATCCCACCCTATCAGTGAGAGAAATTCTCTGCAACGAATCTCAGGAGCGCATGGGATTAATAGTCGACAAAGATAGCATGGACTTGGTGCAAAGAGTTGGAGCTCGCGAGAGAGCTCCACTGTATGTAGTAGGAGAAGTTAGTGGAACAAAGAGTATAGAGTTTGTAGCAGGAGATGGAACGAAACCAGTAGAGTTGCCACTGGGATTGCTCTTTGGTAGCTCGCCTAAGATTGAGCTAAGCGACTGTAGTATTGGTCTGGAGACGCGAGAGTTTGAGTTCGCACCGGCAAGCGATGCGGAGTTAATGAGCGCGCTTTATAAGGTGTTGTCGCTAGAAAGTGTGGCTTGTAAAGACTGGCTTACAAATAAGGTAGATAGATGCGTTACGGGACGCGTAGCTATGCAGCAGTGCTGCGGCCCGCTGGGGTTGCCATTAAACGATCTAGGCGTAGTAGCGCTAGATTATTCGTCTCCCTATGGCGTTGCAAGCGCCTTAGGACACGCGCCAATAGTCGGCATCATTGATGAGAGAGCAGGTTCAGTGCTTAGCATTGCAGAGGCGCTTACGAATATTGGTTTTGCCCCCTTAAGTGAGGGACTAGATAGTGTGGCACTTAGTGCTAATTGGATGTGGCCTGCGCGACGCCCTGGCGAGGATGTTAGACTTTACAGAGCCGTGGAGGCGGCTAGCGAGTTTGCCATTGCCCTTGGCGTCCCAATCCCGACCGGAAAGGATTCGCTTTCTATGACCATTAGGTATGACGATGGTCTAGAGGTGCGTGCGCCTGGAACAGTGGTAATCTCTGCCGTTGCGCAAGTGTCAGATATTCGTGCCTGTGTTACGGCTGATTTAAAGGAGTGTGCCGGTTCAAAATTAATCTATGTCAATTTTTCAAATTTAACAGATAATCCCCTAGGCGGGAGTGCGTTAGCGCAGAGCATGGGAGAGTTGGGCAGCAGCGTCCCTACTGTAGGAGACGTGCGAGCTTTTAAGGGAGCGTTTAATTGCTTGCAGAGTCTAATTAAGGTTGGGCACATTTTAGCGGGCCATGATGTTTCTAGTGGAGGTTTAGTAGTTGCGCTGTGCGAGATGGCTTTTGGCGGCAATTGTGGGATCGATGTGGTTATAGACAAAACGGATGCATTGAAATTTCTTTTTTGTGAAAAGCCCGGTGTAATAATTCAGGTAGCTGGCAGGGATGAAGCTTCTGTAATGGAGAAGTTTGGCGCTGAAGGCGTAGAGGCATTTTTGTTGGGAGAACCTAGCGTTGAGAAGACAATTTCTATTCGAGCTGCTTCGCTGTCAATCGAGGTATCTACAGATGAGCTTTTGTCTCAGTGGTTCAAGGCCTCATACCGTTTGGACGCCTTACAAACTGTGCCAGAGATGGCTAAGAGTAGGTTTAGCAATGTCGCAAAAACGCCGTTAAAGTTCTCATTCCCAAAAGGGTTCTCGGGTAAGGCTAAGACATATGGCATTAACTTAGAGAGAGAGCTTCGTTCGGAGCTAGTCGCTGCGGTGGTTAGAGAGCAGGGGACAAATGGCGAGCGAGAGATGGCTTATGGCCTTTTTGCCGCGGGTTTTGATGTGCGGGATGTCGCTATGAGCGACCTCATCGAGGGGCGCGAAACGCTTGAAGATGTGCGCTTTGTTATCTTCCCCGGTGGCTTTTCTAATAGCGATGTTTTGGGTGCTGCGAAGGGTTGGGCTGGATCTTTTCGCTATAACGAGCGGGCATATAATGCTTTGAGGAAGTTTTACGAGCGAGAAGATACCTTAAGTCTTGGCGTGTGTAATGGATGTCAACTAATGGTGGGTCTTGATCTAATTTGTCCTGAGCATTCTAAAAAGATGCAAATGAGACATAATAAGTCGGCTAAGTTTGAATGTTCCTTTGTCGCAGTAGACGTAGCTGAAGGAACTTCTAGTGTTATCCTAAAACCACTTTTGGGCAGCCGTTTGGGCGTATGGGTTGCTCATGGCGAGGGGCGTTTTTATCTACCGGAAGGCGAGGATTGCTATGACATTGCCATGAAGTATGTTACTGCCGACTACCCAGCGAACCCGAATGGCTCGGATTTTAATGCAGCGGCGGTTGTGTCCAAGGATGGACGACATCTGGCGATGATGCCTCATGCCGAGCGCTCGTTATTTCCATGGAACTGGGCTCATTATTCCTTTGAAGACCGCAGGCGACACGAGATTAGCCCGTGGCTTTTGCTTTTCACCAGCGCAAGAGATTGGCTACGGCGTTCGGTGGACTAAAGAGTTGCTAGGAAAACTAGTGCTGTTGAACCGGCTGTAGGATATTGGGTTTGCTTATGTTTGATGCGATTTCGCCAGTGCTCCCTGTTTTTCTTGTAATACTTTCTGGCTATGTCGTGTGCCGGATTGGTTTAATTAGTGCCGAGACCGGGAGTGTGATGAATAATTTCGTGTTCTACATAGCGCTGCCGGCTTTTTTATTGAAAGCCATGGCGGAAGTTCCCACGTCGCATCTTTTTAACTGGAGCTATGTTTTATCTTTTTTTCTTAGCTCTGTCTTTGTCTTTGTTTTTGTGTCTGTTGTCATGAAATATGTATTCAAAAAATCTATTTCTGACACGGTGCTAGCAATGATGTCAGGCGGCTACGTAAATTCTGCTCATCTGGGGATACCTATAATCATGGCTGTGTTTGGCAATATTTCTCCCATCGTCGTTGCTATCGTTATGCAAGTCCTCATATTTATGCCAATAATAATTTTTGTTCTCGATTTTCAGATTGGAAACTACAGTCGCGGCAGAGGCGCTTTTTTGGTAGAGATTTTATATCGCAACCCAATTATTTTGGCCTCTGCTTTGGGATTTATGTTAGCCACGCAGGAAATCAAGCTACCCGGCTTTATTGATGACTTTTGCGGCTTGTTGGGATCGGCTGGTGTGCCAACTGCCTTGTTTACGCTTGGCTTTACTTTAGGAGGAATCAAACTGCAAAATAGCACTTCGTTAGTTAAGGAAATAGGTTTGCTAGTATTTGCTAAACTGCTTATTCATCCCCTTGTGGCCTGTTTAATTGGGGTTTATATATTTGGTTTGTCGGATAAATGGCTAGCGTCGTTGATGGTCGTTACGGCTATGCCCACGGCGGTTAATAGTTTTGTTCTGTCACGCAGATACAAAGTAGCGGTTGATCGCAGTAGCATAGTGGTTTTTGCAACTACTGCAATATCGACGGTCACGCTGCCAATTATTACGTTCTTGTTTGGTTCTCGATAGGGAGTGCTAGGAGATTAGTCATATCCCACGAAATAAGCTCGCAACTGGTAGAACGCTAATGCCGTCAATTTCTAAATAATCTGTGCCTAGATAGAAGAGAAAACCTTTGATGTGACCTTTATCGGAATCTTTAATAAAATCTTTGAGGTTTCGCATGTCCTTGCTTTGTGGGTTTTTGGTGGCCTTGATTTCTATGGCGAAAATGTTTTTCTTTTCTTGAAAGACCAAATCGACTTCGCTTCCGCCTATTGATTGGTAATAGTAGAACTGCTCGCTCTTAATAAATCCTAGCTTTCGTCTTTTTTCGAGCTCGGAGATGACGAAGTTTTCTAAAATCTGACCTTGGCTACACTCAACTCCCAAGGCGTGTATCATGGAGGTATCACAAAAATACGATTTCCCAGCTTTGATATATCTCTTTGCGGGGCCGTATTGATATCCTAAAAGTTTAAATCCCAGATCCGACTGATAGATGACATTTAAATATTTCTGCGCCGTCTGATGGCTAAGGCCAGATTCGTTTCTAAAGGTTGAAACATGAGTTAGAGAACCAATGCTTAGGGCGTAGTGATTTAATATAGCTAACAGCCCGGAGACGCTTTCTATATTTGAAAGCAGGCTCAGATCCCTTGTAAAATAAGTATTTTTGTAGTCCTTAAGCTTTTCTGATTTTTCCTCGCTGGTCGGCAAAGTCAAGACTTCTGGGAACCCACCAAATTTTAAGAAATTGCTTAACTCTCGCTGGGCAGACTTAATTTGTAGAGGCGATGCTCGTTCTAAAAATATATTGTGAGTCGGCTCTCCTGCATCTTCGCCCCAGCACGCAGGTGGCAGATGATAAAACTTAATTCGCCCAGCCAAAGTATCCGCCGATGAATCCAATAAACCAATGCTGCTCGAACCAGTCATAATAACATTGGAATTGAACTCATCTATGGCATGCTTAACTGCAATTGTTAATTTGGGAACCCTTTGAATTTCATCGATTATGAGCTTCTTCTTGCCATGAACGACTGCCTTTGGATCCTCTTGAGCCAAAATGAGGTAATCAAAGTCGTCCAGCGAAATATATAAGTAATCGCTATAGTTGGTCTTAAGAAATGTAGTCTTGCCGACTCTTCTAGGTCCTAACAACAAGAAATTCCCACGAGGAGGGGGTAACCATCGTTTAAACATGGCTTTTATAATAGCATGACTTTTTTGAAAGTCAATATTAAATACAGTCATTAACTACGCAATGTGCTACTGTTTTAGTGGAGTAATTTTCTCAGCAATCTCAATGTGTAACGCCTCGGGCTATCTTTTTATGAACTCGCGCTGTCTAGTCGCATGTAGTATAGTTCTCTAATCGTAGGCAGATGCTATACCGTTTCCAAAAAGTAAGTTAAATATTTGACTTTTTGGAAACGGTATTTGTTGTTTATTGGCAAGTGCTTACGCACTTGCTGTTTATACCATTTACAAAAATCCTTTTTGTAAATGGTATAATTTACTTGAAGGTTTAGGGGAAATTTTTCATGGCTTATATTTTTGTTCCAAAAGAACTTCAGGCAGATGAGAATAGGGTTGCGGCCACGCCCGCTACGGTAAAGCGTTTTATTCAAGATAAACTTAGAGTGGGAGTTGAGAAAGGTGCCGGAGAAAAATCGTTTTTTAGCGATGAGCATTATGAAGGTGCTGGTGCGGAGATAGTTTCTGATGCAGAGACTGGCTTTCGGTCGGCAGATATTATTCTCATGGTAAATCCCCCGACTTCAGAACAAATCGAACTCATGCCAGCAGGTAGCTCCTTAATTTCCTTTCTTTGCCCGTTTCAAGATGTTCCAGTAATTGAGCATCTTGCCAAGCGCAAAGTAAATGCTTTTTCTGTAAACTCCATTCCTAGGATTACTAGAACTCAGGATCAAGATGCCTTATCTAGTCAAAGCAATTTGGCAGGATACAAGGCAGTTCTTTTAGCGGCTGTCGCTTGTCCTAAAATTTTCCCCTTGCTAATGACGGCTGCCGGAACTCTTAGGCCAGCTAGAGTAGTTGTAATTGGCGCAGGAGTTGCAGGTTTGCAGGCCGTGGCGACGGCCAAACGTTTGGGTGCTATAGTAGAGGTGTCCGATGTTCGCATGAGCGTCAAGGAGCAAATCGAATCTTTGGGTGCGCGCTTTATCGATTTGCCGGTGAGGGAAAATTTGGAGGCTGCTAGTGGTTATGCCAAGGAAGCTAGCGAGGAATTTTTAAGAAAGCAGCACGAAATACTCTGTAAGCATTTAATTGAAGCAGATGTGGTAATTACCACTGCATTAGTACCTGGTAGGCCTGCGCCTAAACTAATTAGTGCAAAGATAGTTGAACAGATGCCTAAAGGTAGTGTCATAGTAGATTTAGCCGCACAGCAGGGCGGAAATTGTGAGCTAACAGTTAAGGGAAAAACGGTTGAAAAATTTGGGACTACTATTATTGGAACTCTCAATTTAGCAGGAAGCGTTCCAGTAAGTGCAAGCACTGTTTATGCTCGTAACTTGCAGTCTATAGTGCTTAGCCAGCTAGATAAGAACAAGAAATTTGCTTGGATGATGGATAAACAAGAAGTAAGCGATGCATTGCTTACTTATGATGGCGCAATTCGCAAGAGAGAAACGCAATAGGGGTCTTATAAATGACAGGTGAAATTCTAATTGGATTATATGTATTTGTCTTAAGTGTGTTTGTAGGCTTTGAAATAATTACTAAAGTGCCTCCGACTCTGCACACTCCGCTAATGTCAGGAAGTAATGCGATTTCTGGCGTTACTATTTTGGGTTCTCTTAGTTGTGTCAGTAGCGAGAGTTTTCTCGCAAACATACTGGGGGTTATTGCGATAATATTAGCCACCATTAACGTCGTGGGTGGTTTCTTGGTAACCGATCGCATGTTAAAAATGTTTCGCAAGTAGTATCTTTTGTTGTGCGTGTCTCACAAAAATTACAAGAGTATATCAATTGAATGGCTAATCAATATATTCCACAACTCGGTTATCTAGTGTCCATAGTGCTTTTTATTATTGGCATTAAGCGCCTGGCTAAGGTCAAGACGGCAAGAAGCGCCAATGCTTTTGCAGCTGGCGCAATGCTTTTAGCTATTATTAGTCAGTTGCTCGAGTTGGGGGCATTGGACTACAAGCTAATTGCGGTTGGCGTGATAGTTGGTTCTGCTATTGGCATTGCGATAGCGCTTAGCGTAGCCATGACCAACATGCCGCAGTTAGTAGCAGTCCTAAACGGTTTTGGTGGTGGTGCATCGATGCTAGTCGCACTGTCCATTTTTACCGTGGCTGAAAAGACAGGCTCGCTGTCTCAAAGTTTAATTAACGGCATGCCAGCAGGGAATGGGCAAGCGATTACTTTGGTTTTGTCTGTGATTATTGGTGGAGTTACTTTAAGCGGCAGTATGCTCGCTTATCTAAAGCTATCCGATAAGTTTGGGAGCGTTTTTGGTGGGTCGATTATGTTTCCTCTCCATCACTTTGTAAGCGCCATGTTTCTCTTAATAATTGTTGCTTCAAGTGTTTATTGGGTTTCTTATGTTTCTAGTTCTTATGTAGCAGTTCTTTTTGCAATTATTATTTCTGTTCTGTCATTGGTTCTTGGAGTGTTTGCTGTATTGCCGATTGGCGGAGCTGATATGCCTGTGGTGATTAGTCTATTAAACAGCTATTCAGGTTTAGCGGCTTCGGCTACCGGTTTCGCGCTTGGTTCCAATGTGTTGATCGTTTCGGGCGCTTTAGTAGGAGCTTCTGGCATCATTTTAACAAAAATAATGTGCGATGCGATGAATAGAAGTTTAGCAAGCGTAATACTGGGAGGTTTCGGGACTTCTAGTTCGTCGGAGCCCAGGAGTGGTGGGGAATATGTAAACGTTAAGTGCTCTGATGTAGAAGAGGCAGTTTTAGATTTTGAAGAGGCTAGGAATGTAATTATCGTTCCCGGATATGGGCTTGCTGTGTCGAGAGGGCAGAATGCAGTTGCGGACTTTGCGGCAGTGTTGCAAAAGCGCGGAGCTAAGGTGAAATACGCAGTTCATCCAGTAGCTGGGCGAATGCCCGGGCACATGAATGTGCTTCTTGCGGAGAGCAATGTCCCTTACGATGATATATGCGAAATGGACGAAATCAATCGAGAATTTAAAAATGCGGACGTTGCTATAGTTGTGGGTGCAAATGATGTTGTAAACCCGGCAGCTCGCGAAGATAAAAACAGTCCGCTATATGGCATGCCTATTCTCGATGTCGATCACGCGGCCATGGTCTATGTTATCAAGCGAAGCTTAAGTCCAGGCTTTGCCGGGGTAAAAAACGAGTTATTTGAAAAGAACAATTGTAGAATGATCTACGGGGACGCAAAAAAAGTCCTTGAGGATCTCACCGTGCAGCTAGAGCGAGCGTAGGCTGTTTCGCTAGTAGCGAGCGTTCTGTTTTTGAGTAGTTTGGTCTGTGTTTCCGATCTGCTTTTAAGATTCTGCCTAAAGGGAGTTGTCTTGCTTAATAATAACGGATATACAGGCAACTTGTGTCGCGTGAAGGCCCAGATACATATCTACTTCGTAGGTATTAGAGGTGACTTGTAGGCTTAGCCGCGAAGAAATTTTTTAGAGAAAAGGATATTTACTACCTAAGTTACGGAGTTTGAGCTATGCGCGTTCTTGCATTGCTTACGGGGTTAGTGTGTTTGCTTACACCTACTCATTTATTGGCCCAAGCGGAAGGCGAGCGGTTATTTCAGGCCTCCGGCTGTGTGGGTTGTCATTCGATTGGCGGTGGGCGTTTAGTTGGCCCAGATTTAAAGGGCGTTCTCGATCGACGAGATGAACAATGGTTGGTCAGTTTTGTTAAGTCTCCCAAAACCATGATTGATTCTGGTGATGCCACGGCGAAGGCGCTGCTTGCCGAGTATAATAATGTGCTGATGCCCGATGCTTCTATTACTGAGGAGCAGATTAGATCCATTTTAGATTATATTAAGACGTCGAGTGGAAGCGCGGATGGGGGAGCGCAATCGCAAGGGAGCGCGGGGGCTGTTAAGGCAGAAGTTTCTAGTGCCACACGGGAGTTTAGCAAGGAAGATGTAGCGAAAGGTCAGATGTTATTTCAGGGAATTACGCGCTTTGCTAATGCTGGGCCTTCTTGCACGAGTTGTCACGATGCTCAGAGCGAGGCGGTTACTGGCGGTGCGGTCTTAGCTAAAGATTTGACGACGGCGTTTTCTCGCTTAGGAGGTGAGGTGGCGCTTACTTCGATTATTAAGAGCGCTCCATTCCCAGTAATGAAGGCCGCATATGTAAATAATTCGCTTAGTGAACAAGAGGTAACGCACCTAGTTGCATTTTTAAAACATGTCGATAGCCAAGCTACTAATCAGCGACCCAAAGCGTACGGCATGCGTCTTTTCTTCGGCGGTATTTTTGGCGCAGTGGTTCTTCTCGGATTTTATTCGTTGGTGTGGTGTGGCAGGAAGAAAAAGATGGTCAATGAAGATATCTACAGCAGGCAAGTTAAATCGGAATAGGCTTTATTCCTCTTAACGGTAACGTTCAATTTTTTAGCAGGTGAGATAAAGAGATGAGTTGGATTAAGGACATAATATCACCGGAAACTCGACAGTGGGAGGAGTTTTACCGCAATCGTTTTCAGCATGATAAAGTTGTTCGCAGTACGCATGGAGTAAACTGCACTGGCGGTTGCTCATGGCAGATTCATGTAAAGGATGGCATTGTCGTTTGGGAGACACAGCAGCTAGATTATCCCTTGTTAGAGGGTTCACTACCTCCTTACGAGCCTCGTGGATGTCAGAGGGGAATTTCGTTTTCGTGGTATTTATATAGTCCACTTAGAATTAAGTATCCTCTAATTAGGGGAGCGTTGATAGATGCCTTCAGGGAAGAAAAGAGGAAGGCAGATGGCGATGCGTATGTTGCTTGGGAAAACTTGCAAAAGGACGCTACTAAACGCAAGAGTTATCAAACTGCTCGCGGAAAGGGCGGATTTAGACGGGCGAGTTGGGATGAGGTTTTGGAGATTATGGCGGTTGCTAATATTTATACCGCCAAGAAACATGGCCCCGATCGCGTTATCGGATTTTCGCCAATTCCAGCTATGTCGATGCTAAGTTACGCTGGAGGTGCTCGCTTTCTACAACTCTTTGGAGGGGTAAACTTAAGTTTTTACGATTGGTATTGCGATTTGCCGACTGCTTTTCCAGAAATATGGGGAGAGCAGACCGATGTGTGCGAAAGTGCGGATTGGTACAATGCTAAAATGATAGCTGACATGGGTGCCTGTTTAAATATGACACGTACTCCGGATTGTCATTTTTTTGCTGAGTCGCGACACAATGGCACTAAGGCAGTAGTTTTCTCGCCAGATTTTAGTCAAGTATGTAAATATGCAGACCAATGGGTGCCGCTCCATGCTGGTAGCGATGGTGCTTTTTGGATGGCTGTTACTCACGTGATACTTAAGGAGTTTCACCACGAAAAGCAGACACCATATTTTATCGACTACG
Source organism: Deltaproteobacteria bacterium (assembly GCA_020845775.1). Taxonomy (NCBI): domain Bacteria; kingdom Pseudomonadati; phylum Myxococcota; class Myxococcia; species Deltaproteobacteria bacterium. The sequence continues at coordinate 6,222 of JADLFC010000056.1, read as the reverse complement.
TTAAGCAGTACACCGATAGTCCGTTCTTGGTAAAGCTTGAAAAGAATGGCGATCACTACCAGCCTGGACGATTGCTGCGAGCAGATGAGATCAAGAAGTTTTCGAATATTGAAAATAGTAAGTGGAAATTCTTTAACATAGACGAAAATACTGGAGAGCTGGTTGTTCCAAAGGGTAGCATGGGCTCTCGTTGGGGTAAGGAGCAGGGAAAGTGGAATATGTTGCTGGAGAACGAGGTTGACAATCGCCCGTTCTCTCCAGTGCTTAGTTTGCTTCAATACTACGATGAAGTGCTGTCAACAGAATTTGTGGAATTCGGCTTAGACAGTAAGCAGTTAAGAGGAGTGCCGGTAAAATACGTAGAAACTGTAAATGGTCGAGTTCCGGTCACGACTGTTTACGATCTCATAATGGCTCAATATGGCGTAGGTCGTGGGCTATCTGGTGCCTATCCAGCGAATTACGAGGACAAGGATGCGGCTTATACTCCTGCCTGGCAAGAGATTTTTACCGGTGTTGATTCTAAGACTGTCATTCAATTTGCGCGCGAGTGGGCAAATACTGCAAATACCACGGAAGGTAAATGCATGATTATTATTGGTGCCGGTATTAATCACTGGTATCACCAGAACTTGATCTATCGCGCAGGTGCAATGGCGTTAATGCTGTCTGGTTGCGTTGGTAAAAACGGTGGAGGCTTAAATCACTATGTGGGGCAAGAAAAGCTTGCTCCTATGGATTCATGGTCTGCGATAGCTTTTGGCAAGGATTGGCAGGGAGCTATACGCCTACAGCAAGCGCCACTGTGGCACTATATTAACACTTGCCAGTATCGCTATGATGGGCAGTTTTCTAAGTACAATACGGTTCCAGATAACAAGTGGACGCGCCAACATACTGCTGACCAAATCTTTCAATCGGTTCGCATGGGTTGGATGCCATTCTATCCTCAATTTGCGCAAAATACCTTAGAGCTTGCTAAGGAGGCAAATCTAAAGGGTGCTAAGGATGATGATGGCATAAAGCAGTATGTTTTGGATAAACTAAAGTCTAAGGAGCTAAAGTACTCTGTAAGTGATCCGGAAGCTGAGGAGAATTTTCCCAGGGTTTGGTACATTTGGCGTGGTAATGCAATTGTGGGCAGCATGAAGGGTCATGAATATTGCCTCAAGCATTATCTCGGAACGCACTCGAACTTGATTAGCAAGGACGATCCGCGAAAGACTGAGGAAGTTAAGTGGCACGAGATTGCTGGAACTGGGAAGATGGATTTGGTAGTGGATTTAAACTTCCGCATGGATTCATCGGCGCTTTATTCCGATATCGTTTTGCCAGCGGCATCCTGGTATGAGAAGGCAGATTTAAACAGCACTGATCTACACTCGTTTATCCATCCTCTTTCTCAAGCTGTTGCCCCCGTTTGGGAATCTAAGAGCGACTGGGATATTTTTAAGGAGATATCTCGGGTTACGGGCGAAGTGGCAAGGAAACACTTTAGCGGAGTGCATAAAGACGTAGTGGCTTCGCCCTTGTCGCACGATACTGCCGATGAAATATCGCAGCCAGAAGTAAAGGATTGGTATAAGGGGGAATGTGACGCTGTGCCTGGAAAGACCATGCACAAGCTCGCAATAGTTGAGCGAGATTATACTAAGCTGTACGACAAGTATATTTCCCTAGGTCGAAACATACGCAAGACAGGTCTTGGCGCTCACGGCAATCATTATATGTGTGAGCGCGAGTACGATGAGATGATTTCTTCTCGCCATTTCCCAAAGGAGAAAATAGGAGGCGAGATTTATCCGTCGATTAAGGAAGCTGAATCGGCGGCTAATGCTGTGTTGCACCTATCTTCGTTGACGAATGGTGAACTTACAGTGCGCGCCTATGAAAATGCCGAGAAAAAGACAGGCATGCAGTTAATTGATTTAGGCTACGGCAGCAAGGATGTTAAGATTAACTATGCCGATCTGTGTGCGCAGCCGCGACGTTACAATAATTCGCCGTTGTGGTCTGGTCTAATGACGGATGGGCGGGCATATGCTCCATATACTTACAACGTTGAGCGATTAGTTCCATGGCGCACTCTTACTGGGCGGCAGCACTTCTATCTGGATCACGAGATGTATATAGCTTATGGAGAGCATTTGCCGACTTATAAGCCCTCGCCAAAGCCAGAATTGTATGGAGACCTAAAGGAGACTTTAGGGGACAAGAAGGCGCGTGTGTTGAATTATCTCACTCCGCATGGCAAGTGGCATATTCATTCTACCTATGGGGATACTCTAAGGATGCTAACGCTGTCTAGGGGCTGTGAACCTTGTTGGATGAGCGAAGTAGATGCGGAGGCTCTGGGTATTAAAGATAACGATTGGGTAGAAGTATATAACGACCACGGCGTGTATTGTGCTCGGGCGGTGGTAAGTTCTCGCATTCCGCCTGGCGTATGCATAGTGTATCACGTTCCAGAACGCACGATCGGCATACCTAAGTCGCAGGTTAGGGGAAATAGGCGAGCAGGAGGTCATAATAGCTGTACTAGGGTGCATCTAAAGCCAAATTATCTCTGTGGAGGCTATGGTCAGTTTAGTTATCACTTTAACTATTGGGGGCCGGTTGCTCCTAACCGCGATACCCATGTAGTGGTAACGAAGATGGAAAAGGTAGTTTTTTAGGGTTCGAGAGATGAATATTAGATCGCAAATTTCGATGATTTTTCACCTCGATAAGTGTATCGGGTGTCATACTTGTTCTATCGCTTGCAAGAACATCTGGACGGATCGCAAGGGTGCCGAATACATGTGGTGGAACAATGTTGAAACTAAGCCTGGCACTGGCTACCCCAGCAAATGGGAGGATCAGAGCATTTATAAGGGCGGTTGGGAGAAGCGAAATGGCAGTGTTGGTTTGAAGGGTGCTGGCAAAAAGAAAGGTCTTCTCAACATATTTCATAATCCGCATTTGCCAGTTATTGACGATTATTACGAGCCGTTTACGTACAAGTATTTGGATTTGATAGAGTCTCCTGCAGGAGATGATCAGCCAACGGCGCGACCTGTTTCTTTAATAACGGGTGAGCCTATGGACATCAAGATGGGTCCAAACTGGGATGACGATTTAAGCGGAACTCCGGATTATGCTCGCAATGATCCTAATTTAGAGGGTTTATCGGCAGAAGAGCGAGAAGCCATGTTTCAGATGGAGAAGATGGCTTTCTTTTATTTGCCGAGAATTTGCAATCATTGCTTGAATCCAGCCTGCGTAGCTGCTTGTCCTTCTGGAGCTTTTTACAAGCGAGGAGAGGACGGAATTGTCTTGATTAATCAGGAAGTTTGTCGCGGTTGGAGGATGTGTATTACTGCATGTCCTTATAAGAAGACCTATTACAATTGGCATACTGGCAAATCTGAGAAGTGCATTTTGTGTTTTCCGCGCATTGAGTCTGGTTTAGCACCGGCCTGTATGCATTCTTGTGTTGGTCGGATTAGGTATTTAGGAGTTGTGCTGTATGACGCTGATAAAATTCACGAAGTAGCATCTTGTGAGGAATCTCAACTCGTAGACAAGCAACTAGATATGCTGATGGATCCTTTCGATCCGGCTGTAATCGAAGCGGCTAAGAGAAACGGGGTGGCTGATTCAACCATTAAAGCAGCACAAACTTCACCAACCTTTAAGTTTGTAAAAGAATGGGGTTTGGCGTTGCCTCTTCACCCAGAGTTTAGAACATTGCCGATGTTGTTTTATGTTCCGCCACTATTGCCAGTAATGGCTTCAGTTAAGCGCGTGAACAATAGCGAACAAGAAGCAAAACTCTCTTCTGTTTCAAAAGTTTGGGAGGATGATTGGCTGTATGACACAAGCACCGAGCAGCTTTGGGGAACTATAGAAGAAGCGCGGATTCCTTTAAAGTACATGGCAAATTTGTTTAGTGCTGGCGATGAGAGGAAGGTAAAAGACAAACTAAAGAAGTTGATGGCGATAAGAATATATCGCAGGTGGAAGACCGTTGGCGATATATCGGAAGCCAAAGTGAGGGAAGTTTTTGCAGATACTGGCCTTGATGCTGAAATGGCAGAGGATATTTATTATCTGACTTCACTTGCTAAGTTTAACGATCGCTTTGTCATTCCAGCGGCTCACCGGGAGCAAGCGATTGAGCTACTAGAATTTACCGGCGACGTTAAAGGAAATACGGGTTTTGGTTTTACTGAAGCGCCGAGTCGTGGATTATAGGCTTAAACAGTATGGATAGACTCCATTATATCAATTTATCGACGTTGTTCGACTATCCAAGCGATGGGTATGTCGAGAGGGCTAGGGCTGTTTGTGATGTGCTTAGAAGCAGGTACGGTGAAGCTGTAGAACACTTAACATCGTTTGTGGATATCATATCTCAAATGCAGTTGCTGGAGATACAGGAGTTATATACTCGTTCGTTTGACGTGCAGGCTATTACAACCCTAGATGTTGGATATGTGCTCTTTGGAGATGATTATAAGCGAGGGGAGTTGTTAGCAAATTTAAATGGCGAACATAGGAAGTGCGACAATGATTGTGGGTGCGAGTTAGCAGACCACCTTCCCAACCTGCTTAGACTCGTAGCAAAGCTGCATGATGAAGAATTAGTGGAGGAGTTGGTTGACGAGATAATGGCGCCAGCATTGCGAAAGATGACGGCTGAGTTTGAGCCGCAGCAGGTATCTAAGAGAGAAGAGGTATACTTAAAACAACATAAAACTTTAATTAATTCGTTTGAGGGCGAGCGAGCTCTTGCTTACGTTAAAGCATTGCGAGGGCTATATAGTGTTTTAGGTGAGGACTTCGATCTAACGTCAAAAAAGCTCCCTGTGCAAACGAGTGATTTCTTGAAGTCGATTTATTCTGAGATGGATTTGGAAGAGGCATAAGACCCGCGGGTATTAGTTATGACAATGTTAAATAACTTTCTTTTTATTGCGTTTCCGTATGTGGCTATAGTTGTGTTTGCGGTTGGCTGTTTTTACGTTTACAGGTCGCGCGCTTTTAAATATTCCTCACTTTCTTCGCAGTTCTTAGAGGGCAATAAGTTGTTTTGGGGCGTTGTGCCTTTTCACTGGGGTTTGTTGGTGGTTTTTTTGGGGCATCTGATAGCCTTTCTTTTTCCATCTGGAATGCTGATGTGGAATGGAGATCCGGTTCGCTTGATAATATTGGAAGCTACGGGCTTTATTTTTGCGCTAACAATTTTAGTAGGCTTAGTGTGTCTCATAGCTCGGAGGACAACTAATCCTCGCGTAAAAATGGTTACTAGTCCGATGGACTTAGTTATTGAGATACTATTGCTCGTTCAGGTTATATTGGGATGTTGGATTGCGCTTGGTTTTAGATGGGGCTCCTCCTGGTTTGCTGGCGTGTTAAGTCCTTATTTATGGTCTATACTCAAATTTAACCCTCAAATTGAAGCTGTTACGAACTTGTCTTGGGTAATCCAACTACACGTATTCCTTGCGTTTGTTATATTATTTTTGGTTCCCTTTACTCGTTTGGTTCATTTGTTGGTTGCGCCATTTCACTACATTTCGCGTCCCTATCAGGTAGTTATGTGGAATTGGAATCCGAGGGCAATCCGAGATCCTAGAGTGAGCTGGTCGCAAACTCTACCGAGAAATAATTAACCATAGGTTCAGTGCTTTCAATTTTAAGTTAGCTACAGGCGTTTGCGGGTAGCTTTCTTATATCTTGGTAGGAGATTTGTTTTATGTCGGTCAATCTTGAACATTGGGAACCAGAGGAGGAAAAGTTTTGGCAAACGAGTGGTAAGTCGGTTGCTAGCAGGAATCTGTGGATTTCCATACCGAGTCTTTTGTGTGGTTTTGCGGTCTGGTCGTATTGGGGAATTATCACTGTTCAAATGCTAAGTTTGGGCTTTCCTTATTCACAGACTGAGCTCTTTACTCTTATGTCAATTGCCGGGCTTAGTGGGGCTACATTTAGGATACCCAGTACTTTTTTTGTGCGGATAGCGGGTGGAAGAAATACTATATTTTTCACTACAGCGCTATTGATGATACCGGCGATTGGAACTGGTCTTGCTTTGCAAAGTAAGGATACGCCACTTTGGATATTCCAACTGTTTGCTTTGCTGTCAGGGTTCGGAGGAGGAAATTTTGCTTCCTCTATGTCAAACATTAGCTTCTTTTTTCCCAAGAAAGTTCAAGGAACGGCTCTGGGGTTAAATGC
>JADLFC010000055.1 GCA_020845775.1 Deltaproteobacteria bacterium | reverse complement strand
TACCGTTTCCAAAAAGTAAGTTAAATATTTTACTTTTTGGAAACGGTATTTGTTGTTTATTGGCAAGTGCTTACGCACTTGCTGTTTATACCATTTACAAAAATCCTTTTTGTAAATGGTATAACTTGCCCAAAATAATTCTAAGTTAAGGTAAGTATTAGAAAACTAAGGTTTTCTAATCAATCAAAAACTCATTTATAACGAGTTATGCCGCTTTAATAAGAGATTGTGCGCATTTTTTTCTTTATTGCCTACGTCCTGCCTAGCCTTTACCCTCGGAGGATATGGGAAACGCACATATCTATATACCTATCGCCGACCTAAGGAGCCTGTTCCCAGACGCGAAACCCATTACGTCTTATATACCATTTACAAAAAGGATTTTTGTAAATGGTATAAACGATCCTAGATAAGACAATTGGCACTTGTTTCTATCGCTACCAAAACCCAAAGAGCGGAGTTGGATTCGCCGAAATTTGCTACTTCGTATTGATGGCGCACTGAGTGCGTTTTTCGACGCGCTCAATAAGAAAGCCGCGCGCTTTTCTGTTTGTCACAAATAGATTTGCCGCTAGACACATTATAGCAAGCATTCCCCAAATGCCCGACGTTCCCCAAAGGGCCTTGAAAAAAAATACATCGGCATAGGGCCACGTTAAAGGAGGTAAAATGCGAAAAATTAGCGCCAGTAGAATTAATACAAAGCTTGCACTAACTAAACGTGGCATAGCTATCCTGTTCATCCCCACAAAACCTGGAACCAACCGCACCGCCATGCCAAGTATCAACATGCTAACAAAACCTAATAAATAAAGGTGGCGAATCACATCAACACCTAGGAAATCTTGCTGCATTTCGAGAAGTAGTCGGCAAGCAGCATTGATAAGCTCGCCAATAGCAGCAATAGCTAGGCAAATATATCCACCGGTAATAAACCACTCGAAATGCCCAAACTGACCATAATCGGCTGCATTTTTTCGAGGTGGTCGGGAATCTCTATTGTCCGTTTGGCGAAATTTTCTAAACCAGGGAGCTCTTAGCCTCGTCAATATGTCTAGCTCCCAAATAAACCAAAGAATCGACATTGCTCGAACGGCTGAAAACGCGGTCGAAAGTAATAAACACCACGACTCGCGAGAAGTTAAGAAAATAACATCAAATAGTATTTGAAGTAATGTCGATAGGGTGTACGCGAGAGCAATTTTAAAGACGGGCCACGTCGGTGTCCTCAATCTAAGAAACACTGGCAGCGTGTTGATTGAAAACGCAAAGCAAACCGGAAGTATAACGAGTTCTGTAAAACTCGAGTTTAATAGAGTATTCCACTCCTGATTTATTAGCATTGCCTTCCCCAGCGAGAAGTGTAACGCGACTAATAGATTAGCAACAGCAAACGCCGGCCAGCCTAAAAGAGTTGTGAATAAGAATGGCCTTATGCCAGAAGCCGCAAAGGCATTTAATTGTGGCCGGTGTTCTTTTACGCATGTCACTATTATCTTTAAGTATAGACCTATTGCGATAGCCTCCAATAATCCACTGATGGCCATTAAAGGGCGAGACAGACTGTCGAGCTCTTGGTTAACGAGCATGAAGTGAGACATCGACCTCGATAGTAAGCCGACGACCATGCACCAAAGCATGCTATTAAGTATCAATTTGCTTGGAGGTTTGGCGTTGGTAAGCCTAGGCAGCATATGACTGCTTACTGCCATTATGAAAAGCCCAGCCCAACCGAGAAGCTGCAAATGCCCATGTGCCTGAATCATAGGACCTAAATATATGCTTGGCGGATAGTTAAAGGCGATTACAAACACTACATGTCCACCCATTCCAAAACCCCCGAGAATGGCGAGCACTAAAGCATATCCAATAAAGTGAATATGAAAAGGTGCATGTTTCATAGAGCTAGTGTACGGTGCAGAAAAGAAACATTTAATTTTTCTATCCTCGTCTCTTTGATTTGTGTCTTTTCCCCTTCGCTCTTTTTGTGGAAGAACTGTTGTCACTACGCCTCTTATCTACGGAAGTAGGTTTGTTCCGCGCAGATTTAGACTTTGTGGTTTTTAATGTCTCGTCGCTATAGGCCTCTTCTGCGCTGCTCTCCTTAACGGCAAATGGCTTGTCGTTTTGCACTATACAGCAGAGTGCCGCAGCAATGTTAGCAGCTGACGTATCATGCTCGAACACAAGTTGCTCGACTATCGGTAAAAAAAACGTCACGTCTCCTGTATCTAAAATATCCGATACATTCTGTTTAAAGCGCTGAATGCGCCTATCTGCTAATTCCTTTTTCGAAGGAAGTTTTAATGGCTCAATCGCCTGTCGAGTCATCTTTTCTATCGTCCTTAGCAGTCTGGTTTCACGCGGAGATACAAAAAGAATTGCTTTCCCACTTCGACCAGCGCGACCCGTGCGTCCAATCCTATGAACATACGCTTCGGCATCATGCGGTATATCGTAGTTAATTACATGGCTAATCCGATCTACGTGGAGTCCACGGGCAGCAACGTCTGTTGCGACTATGATGTCAAGCTCTCCATTTTTCATGCGCTGAACGGTGCGCTCTCTTAAGTCTTGGCTCAGGTCTCCGTTTAGCGCGGCGCTCGAATGACCTCGTGCCTCAAGTTTCTCCGCTAGCTCTACAGTTGCCGTTTTAGTTCGCACAAATATGAGAGCGGCGTCGAAATCTTCAACCTCTAGTATCCTCGTTAAAGCATCGAGCTTGTTTAATCCGGACACTAGCCAAAAATACTGACTAGTTGCTTCAATAGTCCTTGTCCTTGATTCTATCTGAACCTCATGTGCCTCTTGCAAATACTTTCGAGCAACTTTGCGAATAGCGGGCGGCATCGTAGCGGAAAAAAGGGCAATTTGTCTTTGCTCCGGTGCATGCTCGAGTATCCACTCGACATCCTCGATAAAGCCCATGTTTAACATTTCGTCAGCTTCGTCAAGAACCAGAGCTTTAAGGTTTTCTAGTTTTAGACTCTTTCGTCGAATGTGATCCATTATCCTTCCAGGAGTGCCTACCACTACCTGCGGTCCACGCCTTAGCCTAGTTAGCTGATTGTGCATAGACTGGCCGCCATAGATGGGAAGGATGTGAAAGGAATCCATGTTTCTGGCGTAAGCTTGAAAGGCCTCTGCGACCTGTATAGCCAACTCGCGCGTGGGCGTAAGTACGAGTACCTGCGGCGTCCTGTCGCGTAAGTCGATTTTTTCTAGCAGCGGAAGGGCAAACGCAGCCGTCTTTCCAGTGCCAGTTTGGGCTTGCCCAAGGAGATCGTGACCCGCGAGTAAAATCGGTATGCTTTTTTCCTGTATCGGAGTAGGCGTTTCATAGCCAAGATGCTGTAGTGCCTTTAGAATACAACTGTTAAGGCCAAGGCTGTCAAAGGAGGAAGTTTTTTTTGAAATCATTTGTCCTGCGCGGGTAAAGATTTGTGTATTGTGTATAAGAGGTTGTTGCATTAGTGCAAACGAGGCCAAACTTATACCTTAATGTTGACTAATGCGCAAGGT
>JADLFC010000054.1 GCA_020845775.1 Deltaproteobacteria bacterium | reverse complement strand
TATACCATTTACAAAAAGGATTTTTGTAAATGGTATAAACAGCAAGTGCGTAAGCACTTGCCAATAAACAACAAATACCGTTTCCAAAAAGTAAAATATTTAACTTACTTTTTGGAAACGGTATATATAAATCCTTAACAACATTACGAACTTCGCTATTTAAGCAAACGTTAAACGGTATGCTGTTTAAATAAGGATTGCTTTTAACTGTTATACCGGTTAATATCACCTCGAATCCGATCTGGTAAATATCGAAACGATGGAACGATCTCTATTTAAAAAATCGCTAGCTGAATGGGCTAAGTTCTACTTAGACGCTAGAACTACATTAATAAAGCGCCCCTGCCCACCGCTTCCCTCAAAAAAAATTGCCGCAGCTTTAATTGGCGTTCGCCGTTGTGGAAAAACCCACCAAGCAATTTCTATGACAACTTCTCTCCCGGCCGAACAAGTTGTGTATTACAATTTTGAAGATCCACTTTTTTATTTAAACAATCGCGTAGACAATCTTGATCTTCTCATTTCGGTAGCAGAAGAATTTGCGACCGCAAAAATAGAAGTTCTCATTCTCGATGAAATTCAAAACGTCGATGGTTGGGAGCGCTGGGTGCGAAAGATCGTCGACCAGAAGCGATATAGAGTAATTGTCACTGGCTCATCCGCAAACTTGCTGAGCTCTGAGATTTCCACATCCATAGCTGGAAGATGCCTAGAGTATCGCCTGTGGCCATTTTCCTATACAGAGATCTTAGGTCTCGAGCCAACACCTCCGGCTTCCGCAAACGAACACTTGAGGCTGCTAAGAACAATAATGACCTGGGGGGCGTTCCCCGAGGTGGCATTAACTGACGACATATCGTTAAGAAAAAAGCTACTGGAACAGTATTTAAGCGATATCGTCTTAAAAGACGTAATAAGTAGGCACGAGATAAGACACAAACAAGCTTTTGATAAAATTCTTACGTTTTATCTTACTAACATAAGTTCGCTTCATTCATACGCCTCGCTAAAAAAAGCTTTTGCAATAAACGCCGAAACTGCCGCAAATTACACTAATGCGCTAAAAGAAGCGTTTATGGTTTTTGAGGTTGAAAGATATCATGCCAATTTTAAGGTTCAAACGCGCGACCCTAAAAAAATCTATATAGTAGATCCAGGTCTTCGCACCGTAGGTGCAAGATCTGTCACGGACGATACGGGGAAACTACTCGAAAATTTGGTTTTTCTAGAGCTTACGCGAAGAGATAAGAAAGTATTTTACTATCGCGACAAGCAAGAAGTCGATTTCGTGGTGACTGAAAAATACAAAGCCATCGAAGCAATTCAAGTATGTGCTTCAAATATGCAGGACTCGGCAACATTTAATCGAGAAGTATCCGCTCTCGTCGAATGCTTAACCGCCCTTGACCTAGAAAAAGGAACGGTAATTACCCTTGATCGCGAAGAAAATTTAACAACGGCTGGGAAAAAGATAAAAATTAAACCAGCCTATTCCTGGCTTCAAGAAAAAATTTAGGCTCTTCGCACTTTTGTGTGGGTAGAGGGCACCGTAAATGGAAGTTCAGGCAGCGTTAAGGGACTTAAGCGGAAAGCCGACCAAAAATTCAACTCCTGGCGTTGCGTTTTTAAGATCTACCCGCGCGTTCATTTTGCTCGCAAGCTCCTTTACCAGTGCAAGTCCAATGCCGGTTCCAGCAGTTGTGCGCGTAAGCTCACTTCCCGGCCTATAGAATAACTGAAAAATCTTTTTTTGCTGTTCCGCGGGAATTCCTGGCCCAAAATCTCTTACCGCAAAAATAACTTCCCTAGGCTCTCGATCTATCCTGCGCACACTTAGCTCCACGGCTTTTTCCTCGCCATTTTTGGAAAACTTAATCGCATTGTCGACGAGATTTATTATTATCTGGCTAAATGCATCCTCCTCCACTTCAATTATTTCATGCCTAATATCCTTGCCATCCTCCTCGACATTAACCCTCAAAACAAAACCCGCGCCATCCACCTGAGTCTGCACTTTCTTCTGCGCCAAGGCGACTAGCTCTCCCACCTCAAATTTTTTGAGCTGCAGCATTGAATCGTCATGGGAAAGGCGCGCCACCTGTAAAACATTGGCGACCAGTCTGGAGAGCCGCTCACTTTCCGCGAAAATAAAATCATAGTAAGTGCCCTTTTTCTGCTCATCTAAAACCCAGCCACTCTTTAACATCTCCGCATACATGCGTATGGAAGTTAGCGGCGTCTTTAATTCGTGACTAACTGCCGCCACAAAATCGCTTCGTTCCTCCGCCAAATCAATCTGTCGCGAAACCAATTCATATACTCCTAGCACTCCGCCGACCAAAACAACTATCAAAACGCCCGCGAGAACATTTACCACGAGGGCACCAGCACCTGGGGAAATTTTTCCAATCTTAAAAACTAACTCTAGATCCTCAAGCGGCACCGCCAAACCAGCACGATATAACACATTCGAAGCTTCGCCCTCCTTCACCTCCAACTCTCTACCCTGCGTATATAATCTACCCGACGTCTGAATTGGCGCTACTACTCTCTTTAGGGAAGCACCGTTGTGAACTATTTCCAAAACGCTCATCCTAGCAATCGCACTGCTTAAAAATGGAGCCTCTACTGCCTCATCTAAAAAGCCTCCTAGATCTACAAAAAAGCCCTGCAAATAGCGCCTTTCTCCTCGCCACACGCGTCGCACAAATGCCAATATATGCGAATCGACCACAAATGCCTGAATAGGGTCAATCTCCCCCTCGAAAGTTTCTATCTCCTGCCGACTCTGCCAAAAACTCTCCTCATCTCCTAACGCATGACCATTAGGTACTTTCTTAGCCTTTAACTCTAAGAAGCTAGACACTACTTCTGCGTCTTGCTCACGCGGAACATCTATTTCCATTTTTTGTGGTGTCCTTATGGACATCGCTCCACTGGACTCACCACTGGAGAAACCTCTGTCGGCATTAGGCGCCATCGCGCTTCGGGTATCTTCTCTCCGTTCCTTCTCCGCCAAATGCTCATCTACATTTAGTAACTGCTGTGGCTGTCGCGGCCACTCGTTTGCGCCCGAAATCCGGTCTAGCAATCGATCGGCCTTACTCAGCTTATCCTGCAAAGACTGCCCAGTAGTTTCAGCTATCTGCTCATTCGCCTTAGCCACGCCTGCAAATAGGCTGCTCGCTTCAAAAATATTTTTAATCTCGTCGCGTCTTTTAACTCTATCGGCGTACTCCTCAAGTTTAACCGACATCCCTAAAGCACGTAGCTCCTCCGCACTACTAACGTCAGGTAGCACTGGCGAATGAAAGGAGCCATCGGGATCGACCTGAAAATAGCCGATAATACCTGGAACATTTGACTCGGGCGGAATTTTCGAAAGTGGAGAAAGCGACAAGCCTTTTCGCCGCCACAGTTCCTGCTGCTCCACTTTAAAATAGCCGTATTCGCTAAATTCGCGGCCTTCCTCTTCCCTTACAATGTTTACAATGAGATCATCTATGCGATGCAATAACTCCTCAGCCGCAATCCGACGCGCGTAAAAAGCCTCCATTCCAAGTTGCGCGTACACCTTCTCAAAGATTACATAAAGCGGAAGCGCCAACAGGGACAAAAACACAAGCAGCGCTAGCGCCAAGCGGCGCCGCAAGCGCCGACTTTTGCGGTTTCTAACCTTCACACTTGCCGCTCCTCTCTACTCCGCTCAACAACTTATATCCCTCACCGCGGACAGTAACTAGACAGTGGGGATTCTTGGGATCGACTTCAATCTTACGCCTAAGTTTAGCAATATGAATGTCTACAGTCCTAGTCTCAATTTGCGATGCCTTACTATATCCCCACACCTCCTGCAGGAGCTCATGCCGCGATACCGGACGAGAGCTGTTTTCCTGGAGATACTGTAAAATCTCAACTTCCCGCCGCGTAAACACAATCTCATCCACCACCTTTCCCTGCTCAGCACCAGCCATATGAACGCCTAGCAAATTCGCCACATCGATCTCTAAACTTTCGCCAACTCTTAGCTTCTGGGTAGAAGCTTTCAGTTTGCCGCTACGCCTCAGCACCGCTTCCAGTCTTAACACTAGCTCGCGCACGGAAAAGGGTTTAGCGATGTAATCATCCGCTCCCAATGTCAAACCCTCGATAATGTCTTCTTCGCTGGTTCTCGCGGTAAGCATGACAATTGGCTGCACTCGATCAGTTTCTCTTATTGCATTGCAGACACTAAAGCCATCCAAAGAAGGAAGCATAACATCTAGAAGAATTAAATCGTACTTTTCCTTCCTAGCCATCTCTAAAGCCTCCGCCCCATCGGCACTAAACTCGACCTCATAGCCATGATAAACTAAAACATCTACCAATCCCGCGCGTATAGCTTCCTCGTCCTCAACCACTAATATTTTGGCCTTCCTATTCATATCAACCCCTTACCAGTAATCTACGCAACTGCACTCTAAAAAGTATTATACAGCAGTTCCAGCTCTTGCCTTTGTAAAAATATCGTAAAATCTTTATCAAATCTTTTTACAGTCTCGTGTCTACAATCCTTAACCCAATATGCACTACACTCGTTCCTAAGGCCACCGCTCTTTAGGCCGAGACGAAACATAACACAAGGAGTAAATAACATGAGTTCAATAATAACTAGACTAAGACGAGCTGCCAACTCGCGTAGAATTGGCTTGGCGCTATATCTAACCCTAATAATAACCACAGCAGTTGCAGTTGGAGCCGCTGCCTACTTCTCAGTCTCGCCAGCGAACCTAAACGCCGAGCTGCCACCCGAGCTTTCTAACACCACTCAGGCAGCAAATAATAACAGCGACATCGCACTTAGCCCATCGCTATCCCAAACTAAACTGGTGCAAAACGAAGACGGAACCGTCTACTTAAATCTAGCCATAAAAACCCCCTCGCTAGGAACTGAGTGCAAACGCATAGATCGCGCCACGGATATGACCATAGTGCTCGACCGCAGCGGGTCAATGGCAGATCCCAGAAAACTGCCCTATGCCAAGGCCGCATTAAAGGAGTTATTAAACCAACTTAGCGAAAATGATCGCTTTGCGCTAATTTCCTTCGACTCCTCAGCAGTGGTCCACTCTGGGTTGCAAGCCGTTAGCGCCAGCGCACGGGAAAGCTTGAGCAATGCAATTGCTCAATTACAACCCGGCAACTCAACTAATCTATCCGATGGTCTAAACGCAGCACTTGGCTTAATTCAAGACAGTCCATCCGACAGGACGCGCAAAGTCATCTTGCTATCCGATGGCGAAGCTAACGAGGGAATAACTTCTCTGCCGGAACTAAACCGGCTTGCTGGTCAATTCGCTGGCCGATCAATTGTCCTCTCCACCATTGGCATGGGTTTAGGGTTTAATGAAACCCTAATGGCCTCCATGGCCGACTATGGCATGGGAAGTTACTCTTACTTGGAGCATCTAGATCTGCTGGGTGAGATACTGGCAAAAAACCTAAGCGACAGCAGGAGCCTCTATGCGGAAACTAGCTCTATCGAGCTAACGCTTAAGCCCGGCGTGCACTTGGTCGATGCTGGCAGTTACCCTTATAGTCAGGATCATGGCAATGCATCTACTGTGCGCATCCAGACCGGTCAGCTGCTAAATGGTAGCAATAAGAACATAATTTTCACCTTTCGCGCACCAACGTCTGAGCTCGGCGACTTTGACCTTGCTAACATCTCTCTAAACATTACGACTAAAGGCAAAAGCCGTAACATTGGAGCGCCCAAAAACCCTCTCCGCTACAGCGTCGTTGCCCCAGCCAGGCGCGACGAGGCGGTTGCTTCCATGGATAAGGATATGTACCGCAAGAGCTGGGTAGAGAATAACTACGGCAAAATGAAGCTCACGGTTAGCGAAGCAATTTCTCGAGGCGACAAGGAAAAAGCCGTAGATGCCATAAACAGCTATCGCCAGGGAATAGCTAAAGCTGAAAAAAAGAGCGGCGCCGAACTAAGGACTGACCGCCTTGAGGCGGACTTAGGTGCAGTTCAGTCCCACATGGAAAGTGCCTTTAGCGGTCCACTAGCCGAGCAACCTGAAAAGCAAAATCGCCTTTCTAAGGAGCTCCAGTTAAAGGGCCGGCGTGAGCAAAGATTAGGTTCTAATAACTAAGGACAAGCGAAACAAAACAAAATAGGTGCCATATGACAATTACATCGCGAATATTAAGACTCTTCAAGGCAGATATTCACGGAATCCTCGACTGGCTAGAGGAGCCCGAAGTTATCTTAAAGCAGGCCATAAGAGAGATGGAGGTAGAAATCGAAAAAGATGAAGCGGCCTTAAAAGCACTTCTCCAACGGGAGGAAAAACTAAAATCCCTTGGTAAAGAAAAGGAAAAACTACAGAGTGAGCTTGAGCACAAAACCGCACTTTCCTTTAAGCAAAATGACGAAGTTTTAGCCAAGACCTTTGTTAAGCGAAAGCTTGATGTGCAAAAGCTTATTAGTGCCCTGGCAGCAAGCCTTAAAGCTCTCGACATTGAGCGCGATTCCCTAGAAAAGCAATTAAAGTCGCGCCGGAGCGAGCTTAATTCCATAGTGGAAAAAATGGAGCTTTTTGTTGAAAAAACTGCCAGCGCAGTTTCGGTTAACTCCGCCGAGGCTGACAGCAGCTCCAGTGCCATCTCCGATGAAGACGTAGAAATTGCCTTCGCGGAAGAAAAGCGCCGTTTTTTTGAGACAAGACCGTAGTAATCTTGTCGAGTAGCTAGGGAAACGTAAGTTCGGCTAGCTACTCGACATAAACACAAAGCATTTTTTAGGAGTGTTTAAACATGAAATCGACAACTTTATTTTCCGGAATAGTAATTGCGCTGCTACTTTCTATCATAAGCTCCCCACTTCTCGCCTTAGCTAGCGTTTTTTTTAACCCGTTAACGGCTATGCAACTTACCCTTGCGCTAATTGCGACTGGCTATCTGATTTACCTTTTTTCTAAGGCAAATTTGCGCGCGGGGAAAATATTTTTACCGCTTCTTAGCTTCAGTGTCTTAATTGGCGCGCTGTTTTTTAAGCTAACCTTTTTTTCCCTTTTGCTTATCATGGCAGCTACCATATGGCTCGTGCGATCGGTCATAAACTATAAAAGCGTTATCTCGACCATAGTCGACGGCGCTCTTGTTTGCCTGGGATTTGGCAGTGCATTACTAGCAACTTTTTTCACCGGTAGCTTATTTGTAGCCGTGTGGAGTTTTTTGCTACTGCAAGCTCTCTACGTATTCATCCCTCGCTCATTTCTTACCAAGGAGAAACACTGCAGCGAATTAAGCGATAGTAGCACGCACGGAGACCCCTTCGCCAAATCCCAACACGCTGCCGAAGAAGCCTTAAGGCGACTTGCGTTAGGAAATGTGGGCTAGCGCGCAAGGACCTCTGGTCTGCTGCCCCAATATCACATCATGTCCAGGGGATCGACATCGATCGCAATCCTAAAGGAATCGGGTTTCTTATTGGCCGTTTTCCAGCCATACATAGCGCGAGCTAGTTGGGAAATTAGCTTTCGCGAAGTGGTCTTTACCAAAATGTGCCAGCGAAAGCGACCGCGCAGTCTCTCTAGCGGAGCAGGAGAGGGGCCTAAAATAGAAACGGCCAAGGTCTCGTCTGTCCTCTTGGCAACTAGTTTGCGTAGCTCCTCCGCAGCCATCCGTGCACACTCGTAAGCTTTATCCAAATGTTCATCCGAGATGATGAGGCGCATTAGATAACCAAACGGTGGATAGTCAAGCGCCGCTCTTTGGTCGAGCTCGTATCTAGCAAAGGCTTTAAAGCGATTGGTCTCCAAAGCCACGATCGTAGGGTGATGCGGCTGGCGAGTTTGAATTATTACTCTTCCCGCTTCAGCTCCTCTTCCCGCTCTACCCGAAGCTTGCGCCATTAGCTGATAAGCCTTCTCACTCGCGCGAAAGTCGGGAAGATTAAAACCCACATCGGCATCAACTACTCCCACCAGCGTTACTCCGGGTAAATCGTGCCCCTTAGCAATCATTTGCGTGCCCACCAAAATATCCGTCTCCCCAGAATGCATTGCGCCCAGAATTTCCTTGTAAGCCCCTTTCCGGCTAACCGTATCTCTATCCATGCGCGCTATTCGCGCTTCGGGAAAGAGCGCCTGCAACTCTATATCGACGCGTTCCGTCCCTCCTCCGCGATGAACCAATTGGCCAACTTGCGGCACAGCCTCACCGCTGCTCAGACCGGCCTCATCAAGTTCTATGCGAGTTGTTTTTGGATCGCAGCAATAACGACATAATGATGGCGGCGTAATACTTGAATCGCAGTAATGGCACAGAAGGACATTGCGCCGCTTGTGATAGGTAAGCGCAATGGAACAATTGGGGCACTTTATTACTTCGCCACAAGTATCGCACTGCATGTAGCTCGAGTACCCGCGCCTATTATACAGCACCACTGCCTGCTGATTGGCCTTTAAAACGGCGTCAATCGCAGCATAAAGCGGTTGTGAAAAATTCTCCGAAATCATATCAGCTCGCCTTACCTTGCTTAGATCTACTATCTCAATTTGTGGTAACGGCCTTGCTGTAACTCTCTCCGGCATCTCAATTAACTGATAGCGGCTTTTTTTCGAATTTATCAGGGACTCAAACGATGGCGTGGCAGATCCGAGGATAATGGGGCAATTTGCCAGCTTTGCCCGCATCACCGCTACGTCGCGAGCATTGTAGCGCAAGCCTTCCGACTGCTTGTATGAGCTTTCGTGTTCTTCATCTACTATTATTAGCGAGAGATTTTTTAATGGCGCAAAAATCGCCGAACGCGCGCCAACCGCTAGCCTAATGTCTCCGTTTAAAAGGGAATGCCAAGCCTCCCATCTTTCCGAGGGATTTACCTCGCTGTGTAAAACCGCTAGTGGATAAGCCAAGCGCGAACGAAAGCGCCCTAATAATTGAGGTGTAAGGGCAATTTCAGGAACTATTACCAAGGCCGAGCCTCCACTATCCAATACCTCCGCTATCGCCCGCAAATATACTTCTGTCTTGCCACTTCCCGTTACGCCAAATAATAGATAAGGCGAAAAAGACCTAGCTCTTATGCTTTCAACAATCCGCTGAACAGCTTTAGCTTGAATATGCGTTAGCAGCTTAGGCGTAGGATCGGAAAAAATATCTGCTAGAAACTCTTCTTGGCTAGGCATTCCTTGAACGAGCTCTTCGATTATCACTAGCTCCTTGCTTAGTAACGCCTTTAGCGCGCTATTAGAAGACGGGCTAATCTGATTTAAAACAGAAACGGCAACTGGACTAACCGAACTTTGCAATACTTCGATAATTTTTGCCTGCACTGAAGCTCTGTTAGCCAAATCACTTAGCCATTTAGGAGAATTTTTCAAACTACTAAATGCTTTCTCAGCCAATCTCGCCACAGCAATGGGTTTTGAATGCTTGATAGTTGGAACAGCATTGTCAATTACATCGGCTAAACTTGCTCCGTAGTAATCAGCAATCCACTTAAAAAGCTCAAACTGATCAGTCGAAAACGCGCGACATGAAGAAAGTATGGGTTTTAGAGCGATTTTGCCCGCGGCTTTTTTGTCCAAAGCCGTGCTCTGCTCCGCCTTAGCCTTTGCTTGAGCCCGACTTCTCTTCTCCGGCAAAATGCGCCTTACTACCTCATCCAATAACTCCCTGCCCACTACCCATCCACTGGTTATCCGCCTACCAACACTCACTTCCACCCTGTGGCCTATATCCACATTTACGCACTCAACCGAGCTTAGGTAGTACAGTGACATCGGCACGCCACTTACGACTACCTCAAAGGCGAAGTCATCCTGGGCACTTACAGCATTATTCACGTTTAGCTTTTTCCTACCATAATAACGCTACATTTCTCTAACCGGTTAATATAATCTACTAGGCGAGCGAAAAGATTATCAACACTGAAACTTTTTTGTAAGTCAGCCGATAGAGTTTTTATAAGAGTGCAGTCACTCCGCCTGGTACCATTAAAAGGATTGTTGCCATGATAATAAATTTTCTAGCTGGCCTTTTTGGCAAAAAAAACCAAGACGATATCCTTAGTATTGATATTGGCTCTCACACTATTAAGCTGATGGAGCTTGACATAAATCACCAAAAACCACTCCTAAAGAGCGCTGGCATAAGCGCAGCTCCTCAGGGAGCGATTAAAAACAACATCGTAGTTAGGCCATCAGAAGTAGCTTCAGTTATTCGCTCTACGATGGACGCGAACGACATACGCGCTACGCGCGTTGTCACTGCTATTCCTGGCCCCTGTGTGTTTACCAAGAAAATCACTGTATCGAGTACTAGCGTAAAGGAACTAGAAGAAAACATTCAGTTTGAAGCGCGCAACTACGTACCTCACAACATCAATGATATTCATTTGGATTATCAAATATTAAAGACCAATGGCAAGAGCAGCATGGAAGTGCTCCTCGTTGCCGTAAAAAATGAAATTATCTCCAGTTTTGCCGAAACTATCGCTCAAGCTGATTTGGAATTTAGCATAGCCGATGTCGATTACTTTGCCTTAGAAAACATGTTCCTGATGAATTACCCAGAGGAGAAAGGCACTATAGCGATTCTAAATATTGGCTCGCGTTACTCTTCGGTAAATCTATTACAGGACGGAAAATCCATATTCACCGGCGACATATCTGTGGGCGGGAAACTCTATACCAACGCATTGTGCGAGACTCTTGATCTAAAACCCGAAGAGGCTGAGCAGGCCAAAATGGGGAACTTGCCAAGTGGACTAGATCAGCATTTGGTTACGGAAACAATAGAGAGGACGACAGAACACGTAGCCTCTGAATTACACCGACAGCTTGGTTTCTTCTGGAATGCCGCGGCAACAGATAAGTCTATAGAGTCAATTTACATTTGTGGTGGCGGAAGTTTAGTGCATGGCCTAATTGAAGAACTAAACAGCAAGGTGGGAATTAACTGCAAGCTAATCGACACGTTTAAGCGCATTGCGACCGGGCCAGAATTCGACAGAGACTACTTAGCAGAAATTGGCCCATCCATGGCGCTAAGCATTGGGCTTGCGTCGCGGCGTTTAGGGGATAAAGTTCATGCGGTGGAATAAGATAATAATTTAAGTCTATTCGAAAAAAAATTTCAGGGGAAATAATATGATCCATATAAACCTACTTGGCGAAAAACCGGATTATAGCGGAATTTATGCCATACAGTTGCTTTCATTTGGATTAGTCGTTCTGCTGTCGCTCGGCACATGCACATTCTTATATAGCGATTTATCTGATAGTTTAGCCAAAATAAACGACAAAAAATCGACTCTCGAACTCGATCTCATAAAGCTAAAAAAAGTCACCAAACGAGTTGAAGATTTGGAAAAGAACAAGAAATTGCTTCAAGAAAAACTCGTAACGATTGCAAAACTCAAAGCCAAGAAACACGGCCCCGTTCACATACTGGATGAAATGGCTAAAGCAATACCAGAACGCGCTTGGCTGTTAGATTTGAAAGAAAAAGCCGGGACATTGGAGGTCAGTGGCATTGCAATAGATAACCCAACGATTGCTTCATTCATGAACAGGTTGGAAGAATCCAAATACTTTGGCTCTGTAGATTTGGTGCACTCAACTCAAAAATTCGTTAACGACATTAAGTTAAAAGAGTTTTTGTTGCGCGTGCAAGTTAACGATTTGCTAACACTACGAGCTGATGCTCAAAAAAGCGCAACTAACAAACCGGCTGAATTAGAAGCTCTCGAAAAATCAATGGAAAATAATATTCCCAAAATATGAGGCGTACGAGGCAGGCGAAACACTTTATAAGCAGACTAGTAAAACTATGAACTCACAGCTAGAAAATATTTTACAACTTCCCATTCAGCATAAAATTCTAATCATGCTGGCGAGCCTCCTATTAATAGGCGGTGCGTTTTGGTACCTTTTCTATTCGCCAGTTTACGAATCCTACGCTGAAACTAAGAAAAAGGTGGATGGAGAAAATGGCTTGAGATACCAGATTGCCCAACAAAAAGCCATTGCCGCGAATTTGGACAAGTTCTTGGTAGAAGTTGACAGACTAGAAGTCGAATTAAAGAAAGCTTTAACAGAACTGCCAGACAAAAAGGAAATTGACGAACTCCTGGCCAAGGTATCTTCCGTGGGAAAAGATTCTGGCTTAGATATTCAGCTTTTTAAACCCAGACATGAAGAGAAAAAAGATTATTATGCCGAAGTTCCAGTAGAACTAATAGTTTCTGGCTCCTATCATCAAGTAGCCACGTTTTTTGACGAGGTAGGGCATTTAAGCAGAATTGTTAACCTCGATGAATTCCACATGCGGGAGCCCGAATTAATCGACAACGCCATGGCTTTACAGGCCAATGTGGTTGCGACGACTTTTAGGTTCCTGGATGAAAACGAGAGGCCGCAGGTAGAAGAGCAAAAAGCAGACAAGCGCCGTGCACGAGGTAGAAAAAAATAAGCGAACAAATGGAGTTAAGCCGAAGCAAAACTCCAGGCACAAACTCCCGCTAAAATACTATAATTACAAATAGTTATAGCTCCTTTCAGGCCAACTGGAAAAAAGTCATGACTTTTTTCCAGTTCAACTTAAGCAATCAAAGCACAGAACAATATTGGGAGAGGCTAAGGATTCACAGTGGCTTCCCAGAGCCTTACTTTAGCAATGACACGTTATTTTACAATCGTTGGAGCTCCCAGAGAAGAGAGTTATTAATTAGACAAGATCTACGGGATCTATCTCAGATACGAGAATTAGACTTAGTTGAACATCTATACCGTTTCCAAAAAGTAAGTTAAATATTTTACTTTTTGGAAACGGTATTTGTTGTTTGTTGGCAAGTGCTTACGCACTTGCTGTTTATACCATTTACAAAAATCCTTTTTGTAAATGGTAT
>JADLFC010000053.1 GCA_020845775.1 Deltaproteobacteria bacterium | reverse complement strand
TCCCACTCTCCGCCGACACCTTCGTTATCGCTGCCGTCAACGTAGTCTTGCCATGATCCACATGCCCAATAGTCCCAACGTTAACATGCGGCTTATTCCTCTCAAATTTCTCCTTCGACATCTGACAGTTTCCCTTTACTTAGACACACAAATAACAGGCCCAAAGCCCAGCTAACTTAAGTGCATGCGTTTTACACACCCTTAAAGGCCGACGCGAAAAGCGAATGCCAAAAATCCTCAATATCTCGAGGCATTTTTGGCATCCGCTATAACACGGCTAAAGCTCTATGTAAACAAGCGCCATGCGCGATACAAATTCTCCTTGGAGCCCACGACGGGATTTGAACCCGTGACCCCCACCTTACCAAGGTGGTGCTCTACCACTGAGCTACATGGGCACTACAGAAAAAAACAGTCCCAACATACTAGCCAACATTGGGCTAGTCAATTAACGATTAATAGCCTAGGGAGATTTGGAGCACATTGGTCCAAAAAAATGGAGCGGGCGATGGGATTCGAACCCACGACCTCTGCCTTGGCAAGGCAGCATTCTAGCCGCTGAACTACGCCCGCAACTTTGCTCCATACATTACAAGAGCACAATCGCTACATCTAAAAAAAAGTCAAGACCTTAACGATGAAACTGCTTGAGCAATCCTGTCCAACCCCTTAACCAGAGTTTCATCGTCCACTGCAAAACTTAGCCTAAAAGCTCCAGAATCACCAAAAGCCTCTCCTGGTACCACTATTACGGCATACTTGTCCATCAAATATTTACAAAAATCTGCAGACGAGTTGATAATCTCGTCTCCTGCCTTCTTCCCCAGCACACCTTCTATGCGAATAAACGCATAGAAAGCTCCACGAGGCCTCAAAGGAAGCTCGAGACTGGGAATTTTCTGCATAGCGCGCCACAGTATGTCCAAGCGACGCTGGAAGGCCTTGCACATGATCTCGCGTGGAAACTCTAGTCCCATTTCCAGCCCATCGATAGCAGCATACTGAGCGATGGAACAAACATTACTTGTAAACTGGCTCTGATGCACCTGCATTGCTTTTATTATAGCCTCGGGCCCAACGGCATAGCCTACACGCCAGCCGGTCATGGCATAGCTCTTACTCAGAGCATTGACAATCAGCGTTTGAGAACGCAGATCCGGCGCGCATTGCCCAAAGGATACGTGCTCAAAACCATCAAAAGTAATATATTCGTATACCTCATCGCTAATAACGGCAATATTCTTAGAATTGCCTAGCGAACGTATCACATCTGCCAGAGCCCTTAACTCATTTCCATCATAAGCAGCCCCAGTTG
Source organism: Deltaproteobacteria bacterium (assembly GCA_020845775.1). Taxonomy (NCBI): domain Bacteria; kingdom Pseudomonadati; phylum Myxococcota; class Myxococcia; species Deltaproteobacteria bacterium. The sequence continues at coordinate 10,453 of JADLFC010000053.1, read as the reverse complement.
GATTCGAGGGACTATTAATTATAATAGCTTTTGTTCGAGCGTTACATGCTTTACGCAATGCCTCTGGCTGGATTAGATAACCGCTCTCTTTATCGGTATTAATTATAACTGGCTCACCTCCCGCAATCCGAACCATATCGGGGTAGCTAGTCCAGTAAGGAGCAGCCAAAACTACCTCATCGCCCGGATTGAGCAACACTGCAAATGCCGCCGCTAGAGCATGTTTGCCACCATTGGTGACAATTACTTCCGAGGGCTTGTATTCAAGGCCCTGGTCTCGCTTTACCTTACTACATATAGCTTCTCTCAAAGGCAAAATGCCCGCAACCGGCGTATAGCGGGTCCGTCCACTCTTTAGAGCTGATACGGCCGCTTCTTTAATCCTGTCGGGAGTATCGAAGTCCGGTTCGCCAACCGTAAAACCCAACACTTCTTTGCCCTCAGCGCGGAGCTCCGCAACCCTCGCTGCTAGCGAAAGCGTTTCCGATGGTTTGATATTTGAAATAGTATTGCTTAACTGCACCATTTGTAATCACCCCAATAAAAATTAAAAGCAACTCAGTAGCGGCAACCCATCAGATAAACTACAAAGACTGCATTCGCCTTGCGATATTTGCCGGAACCAAACTCGAAACGTCCCCCTTGTAACGAGCGATCTCCCTGACGACGCTAGAGCTAATAAAAGAGCAATAGTCGGAGGTCATTAAAAATATCGTCTCAATATCATCGGCCAGTTGGCGATTAATCATTGCCATCTGCGCCTCGTACTCGTAGTCCGACACCGCACGAAGACCACGAATAATAATTCTTGCACCAACTCTCCGAACATAGTCAACTAACAGACCATCAAAACTTTCTACTACTATATTTCCATTAATGCCACTAACCGCCTCGCGCACTAAGCTTTCGCGTTCAGCCGCAGAGAAAAGAGCAATTTTTGGTGGCTCGCGCACAATAGCCACATGCAACCCACTGAACATGTCATTCGCACGAACAACTATATCCAAATGACCATTAGTCATTGGATCGAACGTGCCAGCATAGACAGCAGAACTACCAGAAACTCCTGAACTCACCGCCAATGATAACCTCGATACCAATTTTCTACTCGCCCTTAGCCAACATCACCAAACTATCATACCGATATACCGTTTCCAAAAAGTAAGTTAAATATTTTACTTTTTGGAAACGGTATTTGTTGTTTATTGGCAAGTGCTTACGCACTTGCTGTTTATACCATTTACAAAAATCCTTTTTCTAAATGCTATAAACTTCTAACACAAATGCAATACAAGGCGGAAGCCTATGCAAAGTGCTCGCCTGCATTTCGACCTGACAATAGTGAATTTGTGAAAACAGTTCCGCAGTATTTCGCGGTTACTCGATAAGAATAGTCAAGAACGTCGCTCGAAGTAGCGCACAGCGGTGTCCCCGTACTTAGCGCTCTTTACAAGTGCTAACGTCATAGACGCATCCTCAATTTGTCGCATCTGCTTTGAACTACTTACAATAACGACCACTGATTGAGCGCTAACTACATCCGAATTAGCAATTGATACTAGCAAGCTAGCTTCTGGGTGTTCGCTCCACGGCGGGTCGGCAAAGATTAACATTCGCCTATCTTCGCCCATTCTGGAAATGCGCGCGACTGCCTTCTCTAAAGCACTCCAGCAAAGCTCCACCGTCGAACAAATTACTGCAGTACTAGAACCAACGCCAAGGCGCTGCATTTCCCTTCTTATGTCTCGCGCCAACGCTGGCTCCTTCTCGACAAACACAGCAAAAACTGCGCCACGACTTAAGGCCTCTATGCCCAAAGAAGCAGTTCCAGCGTAGAGATCTACCACCACAGCTCCGGAAAGTGCACCCATGGCCTCAACAGTCGAGAATATAGCCTCGCGCGCGCGACCACTAGTAGGTCTCACTGCTCTAGTGCTAAGCGAGGAAGCAATTGACATCCCCTTAAATTTTCCAGCAATAATGCGCACTTCTCGAAGGCAACTCCTCAATAACAGGCAAATAGTAGACCGCTTCTCGACAAGTATTACCTATTATTAATTTTTTTTCAGGAATGCAAGAATGACTAAGACACTGCCAAAAATATCAGGGGACTGTACAAACAACAAAGATGTATGGAAGCTAACAAATAGCTCCATACATCTTAACAAATATAGCCACGAACTCTTTTGTAGGCAAGCCTAATGAACGCTCGCCACTGCGGCCACTTCGTCTTTCGAGAACACCTTGTCGATATCGAGCATCATTACAACATTCTCAGACACCTTACCCATCCCCAAAATGAACTCCATGCTGATAGAAGTGCCAATAGATGGCGGTGGCTCGATCTGCTCGTGAGAAATATCGAGCACCTCTGACACCTCGTCAACAACAATACCCATAGTGACTGTGTCACGGCCGAGCGACACTTGCGCCACAATAATGCAAGTGCGATCTGTAGCCTCCTGTTGCTCCATACTAAACTTGAGTCGCAGATCCAGTACCGGAAGAACCTTGCCCCTCAAGTTGATAACGCCCAACATATAATCCGGCATACGCGGAACGCGCGTAATATCGATTATCCCAATAATTTCTTGAACCTTAAGAATCTCCAGTCCATACACTTCGCCACCCAAAAGAAAAGTCAAATACTTTCCTGCCACATCCCGCCGAAAACCAGTTGAACTAGATCTCTCAATTGCGCTAATCTCTTGACTCATCGGAAAAAACCCTTTCTGTTTCGCATTTTCTTTTTCTAGCATGACTAACAAACTCTACCGAACCGCTCACTCCGCGCCCCATGGGGAATAATCGTTATTATTCGAAAACAACTTGAGACTAACCTTAGCTATTATGCCCCTAGGGCCCTAAGTCACTGTTTTGCCATAGCTTTTTCGCCACACAAAAGGCAACTACCTGCAAACTAACCTTAAGATCGCGCTAAATACTTCGCAAAAACAGCGATACTAGCCGTGAGCGCCGTCCGTGAAATACACATAGTAAAGATGCTCTGTCCCGAAAAACGTTTCGCACAATGTTTCCCATACGCGCCATCGCGGCCCCACTATTACGCTAGCAGTGACAAAACTAATAGCAAGCTAAACTTCACAGTTTAGAAATATTTTAAACAGATCGATACACACATATAATCTTAGAAAGAAGACACTGACTTGTAACCACTAGTTCACACACGGCGACGATACACAATGGACGCAAAAAACTTTTCCAAACTTAAGGAACTGATAGACGAGCTATCTCTAACCACCGTTCTCCTGGACGAAGACGACCCGAGCTCCTTAGAGCCAATAATTGCAAGCTGCCAATCACTACAACACCTCACACAGCACCATAATTCTCAGCAGCGACTATATGCTGCCTGCTTGGCCTTCCTTACCGCATCCAAGTCCCATGATGCGAAGGCACTCTTCGACCAAGCCAAGGCTTTTGTAACAGCAGCTCAAGATTACATCATAGATCCATCGTCCGCGGTGTTCCCCAACGAGCACAATACAAGTACCGATAAGCACATTGCTTGGGGCGACGATCTCGCAAAAGATTACGATGAGGATCTACTTCTAGACTTCATAGCCCAGTACGATCAAAGTTTAGACGAATTTGAAGCCGACCTGCTCGCCAATGCATATAAACCCAAGGCCGCGAGCGACAGCAGCGATTTCAATTCCTCCGTCCGACGATACCTGCACACTCTAAAAGGCGATTCTGGAACCGTGGGGCTCATTGGCATCTCGAGAGCCACTCACATACTTGAAGACATTCTTTCATCCCACAATGTACAAGACATTGTCGAACAAATATTGAGCTACAAGTCATGGGTGCTATCCTGCCTTAGGGCCTGGTCGCAATCCGTCGCCCCCGTAGAAACATCCGACACCTTCATTGACCGACTCTTGTCGTCCTGCGCCACACCGACTAAAGCGACCTCCTCTTGCTCCGAAGACAAGCCATCTAGCGACAGCATGGAGTGCTCGTCACAGAACAACCCCGTAACGTATCGCATCGAAGGCGACCAAGAAATACTTGCCGAATTTACACAAGAGGCAGACGATCACTTCAACACAGTCGAAGAAGTCCTTCTCGAGGAATCTGATTCCATCGATGCCGATAGCGTAGACACAATATTTCGCTCAATCCATTCGGTAAAGGGAGGCGCGGCTTTCTTTAACCTACAGGACATAACTGAAACCTCACATGTTACGGAGACAGTGCTCGATCGAGTTAGGCAAGGTGAACTCACTCTAGACCGGGCTCTTCGAAACGTAATGCTCGCATACATCGATCTACAAAAGCAGCTCTTTTCGGAAGCCAGACAAGCAATGGCCCGAGACGGCGTACTAGTACGAGCCGAAAGAGCAGCGAAGTATTTAAAGGAGATCACGAGATTTACCAAAGAGGGCGAACAACACGCTGCCCAGTCTGCAGCACCGACCGTCGTTCAGCCAAGCACGACCAACGGCGCCCATCCACCCAAACAAGCATCGAGCTTTGAGCCTCTCGAGGACGATGCTGCCCAAGGCTTTGACCAGATGTCGACCGAGGATTCCGCTTCGAAAAAAGGCGGCAAGGTGGACATTAAGACCTTCGTGAAGGTCGATACCACTCGTTTAGACAAGCTAATAGAGTACATAGGAGAAATGATGATCTCCTCCTCCATGCTCATTAGACAAAGTCGAGATCTTCTCGGCAGTAACGAGGCGGTAACGAAGAACGCTCATCAGTTTGAGCTCATCTCAAGAGAGCTCCAAAGCATCGGCATGTCAATGCGCCTCATCCCAATTAAAGGCACACTGCAGAAAATGTCTCGCCTGGTCTGGGATACCAGCAAAAAAATCGGCAAAGAAGTGTCATTTGAAATGGAGGGCGAAGATACCGAGCTCGACCGCGCCATTATCGACAAACTTGCCGACCCACTTATGCACATGGTGCGAAATTCAGTCGACCATGGCGTCGAACCGCCAGACGTAAGGGAAAGCAAAGGCAAGCCGCGCAAAGGTGTGGTCAAAATATCGGCATTTCACCTTGGCGGCAACATCCACATTCAAATAAGGGACGATGGGAAGGGGTTAGATCCCAAGGTGCTCCTCAACAAGGCCATTGAAAAGGGCATAGTATCGCCCAACGATAACCTGTCCATAGCAGATATTTATCAGTTGATATTTGCCCCAGGCTTTTCGACGGCCGAGAAGATAACGGATGTTTCTGGCAGAGGCGTAGGGATGGATGTCGTAAAGCGAAACATCGAAAGTTTAAGAGGAAGAGTTGAAGTAGAATCGACGCTAGGCGTTGGCTCAACTTTCACCATACAATTGCCGCTCACCCTCGCAATTGTCGACGGCATAGAAACGAGAGTTGGACGCGAGAAGTTTATCATTCCAACAGTTTCATTAGTCGAGTTCCTAAAACCAACTAGCGAAATGATAGTGCGACCATTTAACAGCGACGAAACACTGCAATTCCGTGGCAAGTTTATACCAATATTGAGGCTATCGGAACTCTATCAGGTAAAGGGTGCCAATCGCAACGCGCTAAATGGGATTTTAGCCATAGTCAGCATGGCGGGCAAGGAGGTTGCACTAATGCTCGACGAGGTTATAGGAACCTATTCGACGGTGATTAAATCACTGGGCGAAATGTTTTCCGGGGCTAAAGGTCTAGCTGGTTGCGCCATAATGCCAGATGGCAATATCGGACTCATCCTCGACGTTGGCACCTTAGTCGATCTCGCGCACTCGGTAAAGCAAGCGCACAACTATCGGCTAACACCACAGGAAGAAGTGTCATTAGGACTGTAATAACCCCCTCGCTACTCTATGAAAGAAAGTGTCTTTAACAACTTCAAGGACTTAATCGCTAAGGAAAGCGGCATAGCCTTGACGTCAGAGAAGAAAGCCTTATTAACAACGCGCATTGGCAAGCGGTTGCGGAAGCTTGGACTTAACGACGCTGAAGAGTATCTTAACATCATTCAGACGGATAGGAGCGGAGCTGAACTTGAGAGGCTGATTGACGCAATATCTACAAACGTCACTCACTTTTTTCGAGAGATTTCTCACTTTCACTTCCTTGAGAATCTTCTTAGCGAATGGCGCATGCAAGGTAAACGCAAGGCTCGCGTATGGTGCGCAGCGAGTTCTACGGGCGAAGAACCCTACTCCATTGCCATGACTGCCGCTGAGGTATTGGATCTAAACTCATTTAACTTTAAACTGTTGGCATCAGACATCTGCATCGATGTGCTGCAAAAGGCTTCCCTTGGAGTCTACGAGACCAGCCGACTTAAGGACGTCCCGCAGCAGATGAAATCCGCTTATTTTAGCGTCCATTCCAACAGCCACGGTGAAAAACTATATAAGGTAAAGCCACATATTAGAAACCTAGTTACATTCAAGCGCATTAACCTCTCGAGCTTTCCATTACCACTTAGCGGACCAATTGACGTAATTTTCTGCCGCAATGTAATGATTTATTTTAAACTAGACTTAAGAGCAAAGCTTATAAACGAGTACTACCGATTGCTCACCCCTGGGGGATATCTCGTCGTTGGCCACTCGGAAAATCTGCTTGGCATACAGCACGAGTTTATTTCTCTAAAGAATACGGTGTATCAAAAGAAGAGTCTATAAAGGCACGTGAACGATCAACTGAATATTTTACTTCAGCCCGGTGTAGTTAGGACTTTTGTGGGGATTGCCGAGGCAAAGGTAAGTGACAGCAAGGCCGACATATTGATTGCTAGCAACCTGGGCTCCTGCCTTGGCATATCGGTTTACGATCCGAGGTTGCAGTATGGGGGCTTAATCCACTGTCTATTGCCGACCGCCGCCAATGATCCAGAAAAGGCCAAACGCCAACCATGCATGTACGTCGATAGTGGCTTGACGCACCTGTTGCAGTATTTGACCACTAAAGGCTCGCGCAAGAATGATTTAATTATAACTGCGGCTGGCGGCGCCACGATGGGAGAGAGGATGGAGCATTTTGAAATCGGAAAGAAGAATTTTACCATTTTGAGAAAGTTTTTGTGGAAACACAATATTCTCTTAAAAGCACATGACGTTGGTGGAAGCAGTCCGAGAACCGTGTCCCTTATTGTTCAGACCGGGGAGGTTCTCGTCAAAACGGGAAAAACAGTAACTCAGCTCGCTTGAGCAGAGACAGATAAAAGTACGACTATGGCACACAATATATTAATCGTCGATGACTCGACAATCGTTCGCAAGTCGCTCAGAAAGGCTTTGGCTTTGCTCGCCATCGATCTTGGTGAGGTATTCGAGGCGTCAAATGGCAAAGAGGCCTTGGAGGTCGTAAGCAAACATGCTCTCGATCTAGTATTCCTGGACTTAAACATGCCAATAATGACTGGCATGGAATTCATAAAAATCGTTAGGGACGACAAGTTGCTGGATAACACCCCTATCGTAATTCTATCTACAGAGGGTAGCGAGATACGCAGTCGCGAGCTTGCTCAACTGGGGGTCGCCAAACAGCTACGAAAGCCAGCGCGCCCAGAAGCACTGACTGAGGTCATCACTGACATATTCGACGAGGGCAAGGAATGAAAACATTTAACACCACTCTTCAGGAAGTCATGTATTTCGTGCTCGACGAATGGGCCATGATGTTAGCCGATCCAGATGAAGCTGCTGAAGTGTCGTTTGACCCAGAGTCAATCTATTACGTGGTGATAGCCACATATCACGGCGTTTTCGATGGCACGCTTAGCATTATAGCCCAAAATGGCTTTATAGAATTGCTGACAGATAACCTTCTGGGGATTGACCCTGGCGAAGGGCTCTCTCAAGAGGACAAACTCGACGCACTCAAGGAACTTGCGAATGTAGTTTCTGGAAATTTTCTTGTAGAAGCCTTCGGCAAGGAAACGGTTTTTGAGCTTCCTTCATTTGAATCCTTTTGCGTTGAGCCACAGGATATTCACAAATTTTTGAACGACGATTTCGTTTACTGCGTTGGAGACGAACAAGTGGTCGCACTCGATTTTAATATCCGCAGCGACTAGACCTGCCTCGAAACGAATGGTAGGAGATTGTTAATAGGCGGCACGAGGTTTTAGGTATACGCACGATAGAAATTTAGATTATGCCAATTAGAGTATTAGTAGTCGACGACTCAGCTATTGTTAGACAGACGCTACAAAAAGCTTTGTCGAAAGACCCGGATATTGAGGTTGTCGGAACCGCTCCCGACCCATTTGTCGCTAAAGACAAGATTCTAGAGCTAAAACCCGACGTCATTACGCTAGATATCGAAATGCCCCGCATGGACGGAGTGACGTTTTTAAAAAAGCTCATGAAAAATCGGCCCACACCAGTGATAGTGATCTCCTCCCTAGCCACCAAGGGTTCCGGCTTGGCTATGCAGGCTCTAGGTGCTGGCGCGGTAGAAGTAATGGCCAAACCTGGCGCAACATTTAGCGTAGCTGAAATGGCTACTGAACTCGCTCTAAAGGTAAAGTCCGCTGCTCGAGCAAATCTTTCAAAGATTTTAAGCATACGGCAGCTCCAAGCCCCGCCTTCAGATTCGATAGCAGCACTTAGCGGTGAAACGACAAAAGTCATTGTCCTCGGTGCGTCTACTGGCGGCACGCAGGCCATTGAGCACGTGCTAACTCAGTTTCCATCTAATGCCCCGCCAACCGTTATCGTACAGCACATGCCTCCGGGCTTTACCAGATCCTTTGCCGAACGATTGGATTCAGTATGCAAAGTGCGAGTTAAGGAGGCCGAGAACGGTGACGAGTTAGTTATGGGAACAGTGCTAATCGCGCCTGGTAGTTTCCATATGATAGTAAAGAAAAGCGGTGCAAAGAGATTCGTAGAGGTAAAAACTGGCCCTCTAGTAAGCGGCCATAGGCCGTCTGTCGATGTTCTCTTTGAGTCGGCGGCCCGCACTTTAGGCGCTGACGCCATTGGGGTAATTCTTACTGGTATGGGCTCCGATGGTTCAAAAGGAATGCTAAAAATGAAGGAAGCCGGCGCCTTCAACATTGCTCAAGATGAACAAACTTCAGTGGTCTACGGCATGCCGAAAGTTGCTACCGATTTAGGCGCAGTGGATAAGATCCTGCCTCTAACGGAGATTGCAAGTGCGGTAATCAAACTAGTAAAGTGAGCTAACGATCGGACTTCCAAAATATTATTTCCGGTCTTAATTCAATGCCAAACTCCTGCAATACTCTGTCTTGGCCTTTAGCCATTAAACAAGCTACCTCGCTTGCCTTAGCATCGTCTCGAATCTTAACTAACCAATTAGCGTGCATAGACGAGTAGGCGACCCCACCGCATTCTACACCTTTCATGCCAACTTTTTCTAAAAGGTAGGCAGCATACCTTAGTTTGCTATCAATCTCTAACTGCCCGCCGTTAACGATTGGGTTCGCAAACACCGATCCAGCCGATGGAAATTGCAATGGCTGAGTTTGCTTTCTGTATTCGAGACATCGCGCACGCTTTGCTAAAACATCATCCGATTGGCCAACATTTAGCAAAATGAGCGCTCCTAACGCGATGTCATTCTTCCCAAGCCTTGTTTCTCGATATGAAAACTGCATTTCCTCCCTAGAGAGTTCTTTTAGCCTGCCTTCCACATCGACAACATAAACCTTTTCAACCACTAACCCCATGCTTTCGCCATGAGCGCCTGCGTTCATCGCCACAGCTCCACCCAGCGAAGCGGGAATTCCTGCAGCAAACTCTAAGCCAGACAATCCAAGGTTCGAACATCGCCGGCTGAGTCCCATGAGCGGGGTTCCAGCAAGTGCTAATATTTTGAAACTCTCTCCAAAATGTACATTCCCTAATTCAGCGGGAATAGAAGTTACTTCGTTGCTAGATTGCAATTTGCGGATTCCAAATTCGCCCTCAGCATCCCAGGACAAAACGCCGTTAAACGCATCCCCAAGCCGAATAACCACCTCCTCAATGCCATCATCGCACACTACCACATTTGAACCCGCTCCCAGCACTCTCCAAGGCACGCCATTCTTCCAAAACCACTCCAACGCTCGCAACAATCCATCAACGTCCTGTGGCTCTACTAACAGCCCGATCTGCCCTCCCAGAGCAAAAGTAGTTAAATTAGCAGCCGACACTTCGCATTGGAGTTTTAGCTTCTCGGGAACGGCCTTCCTGAGGTCGTAAACTAATTTACCATAATGATGGTTGGACACATGCTAATTCCAGACTTTTGCACGCCGTGCTACTACACTATCGCGCAGACTAAGCGCCGAGAGTTTTTGCTATTTCCTTTGCCACCTGCCCCACGTTCCCCGCTCCAATAGTTACGACCACATCTCCAGCTCTTAGTTTAGACGCAAGCGGTGCCACAGCATTTTTTAGATCGCTTACATACGAAACCCGGGTATGCTTAATCGCGAGCGCTAAATTTTCCCCCGTAACACCTTCGATAGGCTTCTCCCCAG
>JADLFC010000052.1 GCA_020845775.1 Deltaproteobacteria bacterium | reverse complement strand
GCGGCGCGGCAAAATGTGAACCAGAACTCATGAAATGAAGAGCGAACAAATATTTAGTGTCCTCAATCTCCAGTTCTAGATGCCTTACACTTATCCCAAAATCGTTAGGCAGGGGGCGAGCAGTTACCTCCCAAGAAAAAAAAGGTTTCTCCTTGAAAATCATAATGAATCAAGCTAGCATGTTATAAAAGAGTTTTGTATGCGTTTAATTATTACGTGAATGCTATGTCAGCTTTGTGTGCTATCGGAATCTTAGTAGTGCTATTTGCCATAGTGAGCCTCCTAACTGGACGGACATACACACCTAAAACATTTGGGTGGACTTATCGCGACAATGTTCCTGGGATGTTTTATGCTAGCATAGCCTTCTGGTTTTTTATTGGCGCATTTCTCCTAATAGTTAATTTTTCCCATAATTTAAATTCATTGCGTGATATTTTATATGCAATTTACAGCCCCGTTGGCATGACTATATTTGCCATAGCGTCTGCGGGAGTACTTGCCTGGAAAGGAACCGTGGCGTTAATGCTAGGAACAGTTTCATATTACTGGCTAGGAAGACGCCAAGAAGTAAGTCGGTCAGATAATGCAACCTTTTTTTACCTTGGGGTTTTCTTCTGTTATGTTGGCGCCTTTATGCTTTTTGCGACTGGAATATATGTAGCACAGCTAACTCCAGAGGAGCTAAGAAGCAGCTCTTTTAGCAAGCATATGGCCGATGCACTAGTATCCCCATGAACCCTTCGAATGAGAATTGAGCTATATGGCTGAATTGAACAACCCGATCGTTATGTCGCCATGCTTGTCTTTCTTCCCTCGCCATAGGCCGGATCGAGGACTTGTTCTTCCACCTGAGAAATGCGCGAAGCCCACTCGTGAGAAGAAAGAATAAGGCTTGCTAGTTCAGCTTGCGCCTGTGAAAAATAGTTATTAGTGGCGCTAGCTATACTTAGAAAATCTTTTTCATAATCCACGCTCTTAATTTCGTTCGCTTTTAATTTATCCGCCGTAAGCTGATAGGCATCGCGGAAAGCCTTGCCATTAGAGACGTGTCTATAAGCTTCATAAGTAGCATACAGATCCGCATACATTGCCTTCTTTAACACCTCGCGATTAAACGTTAGCTTCGCTAAAACTCTTGCGCCAATAGCTACAATTTGCGCCGTATCGTTTAGGGCGCGAAATACGGGCTCTTTAGTGTATTGAAAATCTCTGTGGTAATTTGAGGGAAGTTTGGCAATTATATTTTCTAATTCCACGTTTGCACCACGAACCCGAGAAGCCCGTGCCCGCATGAGTTCTAAAACATCGGGGTTGTGCTTTTGGGGCATAATAGACGAACCCGTAGTCATTTCTGGGGCCAAGGTAAAAAAACCAAACTCTCGACTAGAGTAAAGAATGATATCCCAAGCAAGTTTTTCAAAATAAAAACAAATCTCTGTGCACCAATTTAAGACTTTAGCTTCATATCTTCCGCGAGTGTTTTGCACATCGATAACGCTTCGCTGCACACGAGAAAAGCTAAGAGTCTTTGCAACAAACTCGCGATCTAAAGGAATGGGCACGCCAAAACCCGCGGCCGACCCCAGCGGATTAGTGTCTAAGCAATCTAATACATTGAGGCCATCGCGCATGAGACAAATATTGGCCTCTAAAAACGCATGCAGCCACATGTCTACACTTGAAGGCATAGCTGGTTGCATATGCGTATAGCCTGGCATGCAAATCTCGCCAGATTCGGCAAAGCGCTCTACTACCACATTCCCCCACTCGCCTAGGCTCTCTAAAATGCTAGCTACTTGTGCGCGCAAGTATAAGCGCATGGCTAAAATCACTTGGTCGTTTCGCGAGCGGCCAGTATGAATTTTCTTTCCTACAACGCCTAAAACTTCTACTAACCGCGCTTCAATGGCGGTGTGCACATCTTCAAGTTCAAATGGGATTTCAAAGGCCCCGCTCTGTCCCAGCTTAAATATTTCTTTAAGCTGGGCGAGCAGCGCAACTAGTTCTTCGGACGTCAAAAAGCCAATCTTTTTTAGCATGCGTGCATGCGCCGCCGAGCCTACGGCGTCATGGCATACCAGGTTTTTATCGACAACTGGATCGCTTCCTACGGTAAAGGCGTGAATTAGGGAGTCAACCGCCTCGCCGGTCTTCTCCCACAATCGCTTTGCAGCCATATTAAAAACCCGGAGATGTGAATTAATTTAGGATATTCTTAAAGCAACCCCTAAGCCTTATGGAATTAACTCTAATAAAGCCCTCAGCATCCTTTTGGTCGTAAGAACCCTCTACATCCATGCTTGAGAGCTCCTGATTGTAAAGCGAATTTTCCGATTCGCGCCCTACGATGTTGGCATTGCCCTTATATAATTCCACATACACAATGCCATTAACCGCACCCTGACACTTATCAAAAATAGAGCGCAAAAATTCCGCCTCAGGTGAGAACCAAAATCCATTGTATATAAGTTGGGCATATTTTAGGGACAATTCCTCTTTAATGCGAAATACTTCGCGATCTAAGGTAATCGACTCTAAATCTTGGTGCGCTTTAAACAGGATAGTGCCTCCGGGGGTTTCATAGACGCCTCGCGACTTAATTCCCACGAATCTATTTTCCACCATATCTACGCGCCCAACACCGTTCTTACCTCCCACCTCATTTAAATAACAAAACAGTTCAAGTGCATCTTCTTTAGTAGTGCCGTCGTCAAGATTCACCACCTTGGTGGGGATTCCCGCGGTAAAGTGAACCGCTAGGTTTGTTGGCGCATTCGGCGCATCTTTGGGATCGGCCGTCATGCGAAACATTCCCTGCGGCGGCCTAGCTTTTGGATCCTCGAGAACACCTGCCTCATAGCTAATGTGCATGAGGTTTGCATCCATGCTGTAAGGAGCAGATTTAGTAGCCTCAACGGGAATACCGTGTTGTTCGGCATATTTAATTAAGTCACTGCGGCCTTCAAACTGGCTCAAGAAGGCATCGGTCTTCCAGGGAGCGATTACTCTGATGCCTGGGTGAAGTGCATAATAGCCCAATTCAAAGCGCACCTGATCGTTACCTTTTCCCGTAGCACCATGAGAAACAAATTCAGCTTTCTCTTGGCGCGCGACTCTTACCTGCCCCTTGGCAATTACCGGTCTGGCGATAGAGGTGCCTAGCAAATAACGCCCTTCGTAGAGAGCTGAGCCCTTTAGGGCCGCAAAAATGAAATCCTTTACGAATTCTTTTTTAAGATCGTCGACATAAACCTTAGCAGCACCTATGCGCTCGGCTTTCTTGCGCGCCGCTTCAAAATCCTCTTGTTGGCCGACATCGGCAATATAAGCAATAACCTCATAATCGCGCTCGATTAGCCACTTTAGAATTACCGAGGTATCTAGACCTCCACTATAAGCTAAGACAACTTTTTCCATCTGACACACCCTTAATCATACAGAAGTTTAACGCTCTGCTAGAGCACCTACCCAAATTGATGCAATTGCGCTAAGGAAATCCTTGCAAGAAACTCTCTCAATTTCGCAATAGCGCCATAAGTAGGGATCTTAATTCCTTATGGTTATATATGGTAACTTTAAAATAAAAGCAAAATGCTAAACATTCACATTTTAAGCTTGTTTCCCGAGTTGTTTGATAACTTTACTCGCCTAACGCTAGTGGGAAAATCTATCAAAGAAGGCCTGCTTGACATTCAAACGGTGCACCTACGAGACTTCGCCATTAACGCCCAAGGGCAGGTCGACGACACTCCATATGGCGGTGGATCGGGAATGATATTGCGAATGGAGCCCGCCGTTGCAGCCATAGAGAAGATTCAAAATACTCATCCAAACTCGAAGGTAATTCTCCCAACACCTCGAGGAGCAGTTTTTAACCAAGAAATGGCTCGCGCACTGGCCGAGGATTACCAAAAAAACGGCGTTGGGTATATTTTTCTTTGCTCGAGATACGAGGGAGTGGATGAGCGCATCGCTGAAAACTACGCCGATTTAGAAGTTAGCCTAGGAGATTTCGTGCTCATGGGCGGAGAAGCAGCCGCCATGTGCATGCTAGAGGCCATACTGCGGCTAATTCCGGGAGCCATTGGGAACCCCGATTCGCTTAAAAGCGAATCCTTTGAAAATCACCTCCTGGAACATCCTCAATATACCAAGCCGCGAGAATTTCGTTCCAGCATAGTTCCCGACATTCTACTTTCTGGGAACCACGAACAAATAAGGAAATGGCGCCACCAAAAAGCCATTGAAGACACTGTTGAACGAAGGCCAGAACTCATCGATGGGATCGAAAAGATAACTTGCGACCTCAGCATAGCCCTCATTCACTACCCCGTGCTCGACAAAAACGGCCAAGTAGTTACCTCTTCTATAACTAACATCGACGTCCACGACATTGCTCGCACCGCCAGGACTTTTGACCTAAAAAACTTTTATATCGTCCACCCCGTTAAAACTCTTAGGCTATTGGCAGCGCGAATTTGCGAGCACTGGGAATCTGGCTATGGCGCGACCTACAACCCCAACAGGCGTGAAGCTTTATCAGTAGTAAAATTGGTATGCGACTTTGACGATGTTCTCCTCGATATCGAGTCCAAAACCGGAGCTCTGCCCAAAGTAGTCAGCACCTCCGCAAAACCTGGTGAGAAAATTACAAGTTTTGCTAGCATGCGAGCAATCTTACGCACTACCGAGGAAACTCACCTAATCATTCTCGGCACAGGATGGGGATTAACTGACGAGATGCATTCGCGCGCCCACTACCAACTCGAACCGATTGCGGGATACAGCGACTACAACCACCTCTCGGTGCGTGCCGCTGCGTCCATCATAGTCGATCGGCTCCTTCGCCCTTTAGACTAATAATGCGTCAAAAAACCACAGCAGGGAAGTCTAGGAAAAAAGACTTATAATGTCCCCACTAGACGTTTACTAAACATCGCTATCGTCAACCTCTATAGCATCTGCAACACCTTCTTCTGCCCGCTTGCGATCAAATTCAGAGCGAACGGCATCGATTATTTTTAATTTTCCCACTTTCATCAATCTAAATATGCGAGAAATCTGCTCTGACTCATCATCGTCAATCTTTCCATCCTTGTGAATCAGATGCATGAGCATATCGTGTTCAGCATTTGTCATCACACCATCCTCGACAATGCGATCCACAAACTCCTTTATGTCAATATTACTAGGTATCCCACTCATATGTTGCTCTCATTTCAAAGAAACTAAAATTCATTTCCTAATGTTATAACGAGAACCCCCAATCCTGTGCCATATCACCAACGCTAAAATGCACCTTAGGCGCCCTTCGCG
>JADLFC010000051.1 GCA_020845775.1 Deltaproteobacteria bacterium | reverse complement strand
CTAATTCTACTGTCACCGACGAGAACCAGTCACCGCTAACTAGTTAATTTTACACTGACTTTTGAGAATTGCTTGGATCTAGATTGGCCTCAATTAGGGTGAATTGCTTTCGTGAAAATCGGTGATTTACAAAAAGGATTCTTGTAAATGGTATAAACAGCAAATACTGTTTCCAGAAAGTAAAATATTTAAGTTACTGTTTGGAAACGGTATAATATTTACAAAATATTACCAATAGGTCATAATCATATTGTTGTGGATATTCGTCACTATCGGACAGTATCAGGTAGAAAGCCTGTGGAGGAGTTTATAAAGACGCTTTCATCCACAGTGCAAGAGGTAGTCTACGATGCGCTTACATTACTTGAGGATGGTGAAACGCTCCCGATGCCACTAAGCAGGAGTTTGGCAAATATCCATAAGGGGTTGCACGAGATAAGGGCGAGAGATAGTTCTGGAGCATATCGCATTATCTATTATATCAAGGTGGGTGAGGCTGTTTACTTGCTTCATGGGTTTACGAAAAAAACTCAAAAGACGCCGCAAAAAGAATTGCGACTCGCATTAAGAAGGTTAAAGGAGTTGTAAATTATGCCATGGGAGAAATTAAACCTAGAAGAACTAGCAGAGAAGCTGGGAATTGACTATTCTGAGGTTAGAGCGAAGCACGATTTAGTCAGGAAAATTAAGGCAGCACGAAAGAAGCATAGTTTGACCCAAGAAGACCTAGCGAAAATGCTTGGCAAATCCCAGTCATGGATTGCCAAGGTGGAAAGTGGCTTAGGAACAAAAAATATTTCTTTTGAGACTCTTTTAAAAATCCTTTCTATGTTGGGATATGACTATAAGATTGTCACAAAAAAAGTCTCAAACCCCGAAAAGGTAGCTGCCTAGCTATACTGTTTCCAGAAAGTAAAATATTTAAGTTACTGTTTGGAAACGGTATTTGTTGTTTATTGGCAAGTGCTTACGCACTTGCTGTTTATACCATTTACAAAAATCCTTTTTCTAAATGCTATAAATGCTTGCATATTCTAGCGACCTCGATACTAGTACGAGCGTAGCGACGCACTGTTATCAGCGTCGCCAGGACTCCCTAATCTCCCTAGCGCATATTGCTTAAGCGCCCGCAAATCGAGCTTGCCGCTGCCTAGAATTGGGAACGCATCGATGGGGATAAAATTTTCGGGTTTGGGAATCCATAGATTAGAAAGGCCGCGTTCTCTTAGTTGCTTTACAATGTGGTTAGCATCTAGTTCGCCAAGACTTAAGACTACTAGCTTCTCGCCCTTTCTCTCATCGGGCACGCCAACAACTACGCAGCGCCTTTCGTCGGTTCCTAAGACTTTTTGGATTTCTTCTTCAATTTTAACGTGCGGAACCATTTCGCCGCCGATTTTGCTAAAGCGGGATAAGCGATCGGTAATGGTTACAAAGCCGTCCTCATCGATACGCGCTATGTCGCCAGTAATATACCAGCCGTTCTCAATTACTTCTTTAGTTTTTTCCTCATCCTGCCAATATCCCAGCATAACATTCGGACCTTTTACTAACAAAAGCCCTTCAGTGTTGGGAGCAAGCGTTTGGTGCGTTTCCACATCTACAATTTTTACAGCTACTCCCGGCAAGGGATGTCCTACCGTCGACAACTTTTCACCCACCTGTCCGTTATTGCCATCGACAAAGCTATCGATATTTAACATAGCTACTGGCGAAAGCTCAGTGGCACCATAACCCTCGCGCGGCATAATGCCGTACTTCTTCGCAAAAGCACTAGCCGTAGCGACCGGAAGTTTTTCGGCGCCTACAACCACGTATCTTAAAGATGCAAACTGCTGCTCGCTACACTTTCGCGTATACATGGCTAAAAACGTAGGGGTCGTCATTATCATAGTAGCTTTATGCCGCTCAACCATCATGCCGATAGTAGCCACATCAGTTGGGTTGCTGTGATATACTACTTTAATGCCAGAAAGTAAGGGAAGCCAAAGAGTGGCCATAAACCCAAAGGAATGAAAAAACGGCAAAATGCCCACAACTACGTCTCCATTTCTCACCTGACAAACGTCGCACACCGCACAGACGTTTGAGGCGATGTTGCCGTGAGAAAGCATTACACCTTTGGGGTCTCCAGTACTTCCGCTAGAAAATATTAAAGTTGCCAAATTATCATTAGCTTCGCTTCTAATAGGTAGAAAAACTGCCTTTAAAAAAGATTCTATCTTTTGCAAAACTCCTAGCTCATTTGCTAACTCTTCTACGAAATTTATCTTTACTTTACTTGAGAGAGAATAATTTAGGTGCTGTATAAATTCTTTAGCCGAAACAACTGTTGAAATCCCGCTCTTTGCTACTGCGCTCTCAATCGCCTCTTGGGAAAGCGTGTAATTGAGATTGACAACTATTTTACCGGCTAAGAGCGCAGCTATGTTGCAAATTGCAGCCGCAGTTCCCGGCGGAAGCAGTAGCCCAATCGCAGGGCCCGAAAAACCGCTAGTCCTAAAACTTTCAGCTAGAGCAAATGCTCGAACTAAAACTTGTCCAAAGTTAAGCGCCTGACCCTGGCTATCTACCATACAAGCTCTAAGCGGGTGCCTCCTAGCTTCTGACACAAAGCCAGCGTGCAGTAGTTTGTCGGCATCTCGTCGATAACGAAAAGCGTTACTACCTAGCTCCTGCACCGCTTGCCGCACCTCGTGCGCCGGAGTTTTGCTACATAAAGGCCTTCCAAACGAAATAGTCGCTGGATATGGCAAGCGTTTAGGTCTTTTCCAGACGAACCTCCCACCCTTAAAGCTAAAAATGCTGCCCCATAGCTCGTCTAAATGCACTGGAATTATAGGTGCCTCGCTAGCGCCCTTCATGATGCGTTCAAAACCTTTGCGAAACGACAGCAGATTTCCTGTGCGCGTAATAGCGCCTTCGGCAAATATGCACACGAGCTCGCCAGCTTCGATAGCAGCGCGCGCCTGCGACAGAGATTGAGCGATCTCCCGCGGCTTATCTTCAGATGAAACCGCAATTGCGCGCACAGCTCTCGCAATTGGATTAATGAGACGATGCTCGTAGATGGGCCGATACATCAAGAATCTAATAGGCCGCTCTATACTCGCTAACAGTAACAAAGGATCTACATAAGAAACGTGATTGCAAACTAGCAGAGCTCCGCCAGTCTCTGGAACGTGCTCCTTGCCAAAAACCCTCAAGCGGTAAATAGTGTGCGAAAACAGCCAATTTAAGCAGCGAAGCAACATCTGCGGCATAGTTCGAACAATATAAACGGATACTGCGGCAGTAACGACAGCACAGCACAAAAATACCTGCCGAGGAGTTAAGCCCAGGATGTCGATAAAAACCCATACAGCTCCACTGGCTGCTAGCACGCCAACAAAGGACAAAAGATTGGTAGCTGCAATATACCGTCCACGGCTAGATGCTATGCTATATCGCTGAAGAAAAGAATTAAGCGGAACTATAAAAAAACCGCCACTTAACCCTAAAAGGGCAATAGAACTGTGCGCCAGAAATGGCGAGTCATCCACCAGTGACAACATACAGCTAAATGCCGCGATCCCCATTGCACCCAGAGGAACTAGCCCCAGCTCCACCTTCCCGGCAGAGACGATACCCGCTGCAACGCTTCCTAAGCCTATGCCTAAGGCAAAGATCGTAAAAAAGATAGCGGTTTCAAACTCGCTAGCTTGCACGGTGAATTTTTCAAATATTAACGCATTTAGCCGAATAATCGCTCCCATTCCCCAAAAGAAGCTTATGGCTATGACCGCTAAAAAAAGTTCGCGGTGCTGTCTTATTTCGCTAATAGTCGATCTAAAATCGCTTATAAAGTTAAGTTTAAATTTTAAGACATTTTCGCCCGCAACCGTCCGTGGAACAAAAAAGCTACTGAACAACCCACAGCTAGCTATCGCCAAAACTATAACACCAGGCAAGATATACGGTGGAGTCGAAACAGCTTTGACTAAACCTCCAAGTGAAGTTCCAAAGACTATGGCTAAAAAAGTCCAGAATTCAAGATAGCCATTGCCCTTAGATAAATTCTCTTCAGCCAAAATCTCCGGCAATATGCCGTACTTGCAGGGACTAAATATCGCGCTGTGTAGCCCCAATAAGAACAAGAGAAGCAACAGTCCGACAATATTTTGCGACCAAAAACAATATAATGCGCCACTCATGATGAGAACCTCAAAAGCTTTCATCATTCTGATAATTCCTGACTTGCTAAAGCGATCCGCTAAATAACCTGCATAAGTGGAAAACAGTATAAAAGGCAAAACGAGAAGTCCCTCCGAAAGCGCTAAGAAACCAACGCCCGCACCATCCTTGACAAATAGATCCAAAATGAGAAGAGAAACTACAAATCTATAAATGTTGTCATTAAGCGCACCAAGAAACTGAGTGGCCATCAGTGCTTTAAAGCCGATGGACGAACATTCTTTGGATCTTACATCTAGCAAATCCAAGTCTCACCTAGGATCTAGACGTGAGAAACTTAACGAGATCGATTTTACTAACAATGCCCGTTACGTTATCGGCCTTATCAACAACTATGGCCACATCGCTAGTCTCAAAGACGCGATTTAAAACGCTTATGGTATCGCCCATAAAAACCTTGCTCCTTATGGGCTTGCCAATAGATTTTACGGGGTCGTTCGCCCGAGCTGTAGCATTGACAAGCGCATGCAGCAAATCAACCTCTCGCACCATTAGCTCCACCTTGCCACTAGCTGGCTTTATGGGCATTTGCGATATACCAAGAGAACTCATACGCAAAACCACACTAGAGATTGCTTCCTCAGCACCCGCATACTCGATCTTAGAGCTACTCGACAGCATTACATCCTTGACGCTTGCCAAATTATTGAAAGATTCGAGGAATCCCATGTCGCGCATCCACTCGTCGTTAAACTGCTTGCTTATGTATCGATCTCCAGAGTCGCAAACAATGGCCACTACTATTTTGCCTGGCCCCAAATCCTTAGCCACCTGTAGGGCGGTAAACATTATTGTACCACTAGACCCTCCAGCAAAAATGCCCTCCTCTCGCGCCATCTTTCGGGCGGTCAAAAAGGAATCCTTGTCCGAAACATTTACAATTTCATCGATGACTGACATGTCCAAAGCACCCACCATGGCATCCTGCCCTATGCCCTCTACCTTATAAGTTCTAGGCTTCTTGACTTCGCGGCCATAAAACAGATCAGCAAAAACGCTTCCAATCGGATCGGGGCAAACCACAGTTACATTTCGATTCTGCTCCTTAGCTTTCTCCTTGAGATACCTTGCCGTTCCCGATACGGTTCCTCCAGTTCCGATAGCAGCAACTAAACAATCGACCTTGCCATCAGTATCCTCCCAGATCTCCGGGCCAGTAGTTCGATAATGGATCTCTGGATTGTCCAAATTGTCGTACTGGTTAATATGAAAAGCATTTTTTGTTTCGCGGGCAATTCTTTTGGCAACTTCCACATAGTGCTCTGGGGAATCGTGCGACACATCCGTAGGAGTGACTATGACTTCAGAGCCGAAGGCTTTTAGCATGTTAATTTTTTCCTGGCTCATCTTATCGGGGATTGTGAATATAGTTCTATATCCTTTAACCACTCCAACAATTGCCAGTCCTAGACCAGTATTTCCCGAAGTACTTTCAACTATTGTGCCTCCTGGTTTTAGATCTCCCCTCCGTTCGGCACATTCCACGATATGTGCTGCCATGCGATCTTTTATAGATCCACCTGGGTTAAAATATTCGAGTTTTGCATAAAGACAAGCCGACTGTGGAGCGACCAGTTTATTGATTCTTACCAGGGGGGTTTTCCCAATTAACTGCAAAACATTATCGAATGTCTTCATGGCAACCACCTCAATAAACAAAATTGTAAATGCAAACGTTTCCCGACATGCTATTAATAACTCCGTTGAACTCGTGGATTAAACTTAAAGACGTATAAGTCGTAAACTCTATCCTCGCCTAAATCGAGATAAAGAACTTCCTCATACTCGAGTTCAATTAAAATCTTGCCATCAAACCTGTTTATCTTTAAATCTTCTTCCTCCCCGATAGGTAACTCGAGCTTCTTAATTTGCTTCATGAGCGTTTTTCTAATCTGCTCATCACTAAAAATACTGGCCTTCGCCGCCTGATTCTCCATCAAGCCAGAAATCTCATGATAATAGTAATAAAACGGTATAACCTGATTGCCAACGTATACGCTAGAAACGACTAGAAGAATTATAAGCAGTATGGACAAGCGACCAATTCCGCCGTTCGATGACAACTTTACCTTTGCTGTACTCGCTTTTATTTTTTGCATGACCAAAAACCCCGAAAAAGATAAGAGGCCGTCCGACAAACACCTGATCCAAACAGACCAAATTAGTTTGATGACAGAAACGCCACAAAAAGCAAAATTAATTGACTTGTACCTTGCCACGCCATTTCATCTGCTGCAATCAAAGAAATCCATAACAGCTAAGTATAGGGCATTTCGATTATTACTTGACTATATTGTTGCAAATATTGGCCAATTGTCTATAAACTAAGTACCAATGATTTCGCCTAATAGTCATACGTCTCGTTTGTTGCGCGCCATCCCCGTAATTGGAGCTTTTCTATTACTGCTTGGCCTGGGCAACCTGAGCATTGGCTATTATAAGGGTTTAGAATACGAATCGATGCTAAAAAATCTTTCTAGCGCCGAAGCTGCGAGCGAAGTAACAAATGCCTTTCCGCTTCGTCGCGTTCAGCAAACAAAAACGACGCGGGATCTCTTGTATGCCCGTCGCGAAAAGGCCCAAGCTCGTATTGAGCTATACAATTTGGTTAAGACTGGTGGAAAAATTTTTTTGCTGCTAGGCACATTACTAATTGCTATCGCTTTCCTAGTAAGGCCACACTGAGTGTTCGCTTTCGTTCTTGGCAGCTATTGAGACAATAGTCACATATAAAAGAAATCCTAGCACAAACAATACTGCTATTACTTGACTTGTGGCTGGCGCCAAGGCTATGACACCCACTCTTGCGCTCTTCGCGACACTATCTAGCTCTGCAAGCATCACAAGCAAATAGTCCACGAGCCTTAGGACTATTCGAATTAGCAAGTCGGAAAATGGCAACGCTAGCCCAAAGGCAACTATAGCCACAATTCCCACAATAATGGCAACGCTAAACATAGGAACTGCTATGACATTTATGAGCGGCCCCATGGGAACGATGGAATTGAACCACAATAGCACTATTGGCGCGGTGCAATACCAGGCACAAAAGCAGGTAACACAGTTGGCAATTAAAAATAATGACAACTTGCTCCCTTTAACGCTAAGGCATTTTGCCTTTATGCGATCACAAATATCGCTGCTCCATAGCAATCCAAATATCGCAAAAAAAGTCAATTGACAGCCAACATCCAAAAATGCCGCTGGCCAAACAAAAGCTACCACGAGAAAGGCCACCAGCAGGCTTCTTATCGCTTGACGACTCCGCCCAAGAGCTAAGCCAAGCACCACCAGAGAAATAGCCGACATGGATCTAACCACCGTTGGCGACAGCCCCACCACCAGTGCGTAAAACCAAGTGGCAAAATAGCCTACAACAGCTGCCAGCAACTCGGCACGCATGAACAAAAGCAATACGGGGATTCGCCCAACGAGCCATTTTATACAAACAAATATGAGCATGTAAATCATCCCTACGTGGAAGCCAGATACCACCAAAATATGCGAAGTCCCAGTATCTCTAAAAAGTTGCTCCACTTCATACGCAACCACTGCCCGCTCGCCAACTGTAAGCGCCAGTAAAACATCTAAAGAGTCACTCGGCCCCATTTCTGCGATTAGCCGCTCAATTAGCTTGGTAACGAGGCGCTTTCGCGCACTATCCTCTATTTTGCTCGTTGCCACTACTCGCTCTACGGCACCCTGCGCGACTATTCCCCTTCTATACAAGAACCCACGATAAGAAAAGATAGGAGGACGGCTTTCTCCCTGAGTTACGACGGGAGATAGTTTTGCACGCACCGCTATTTTATCGCCCGCTATTAAGTCAGCAAGCGGCGACCACGGCAAATCTGAGGATGTGAGCAAAACTTTTCCCCCTATCTCCTCGGAATACACCGTTACTCTTAGCTCCCCTACTCTTGCGCGTTCCAGAGAGCCAACCACTTTGCCTTTTAGCAGCGAGCTCCTGCTCCTGCTAAAATGAGAATCTTGATCTATCGCAATAGCTCTCAATTTGAGGATAGCAGCTTCAGTAGGCAAGACATTAATTGCTAACAAGGAAACGGCTGCTGCTAAGGCAGCGCAGAACAGCAGGCGACAAAGGCACTTATTAATGGACGTAACGGAGAATCCTTGTCTTAAGGACAATGCCGCAAAACAAAAACACAACATACCTAAGCCGCATATGAGCAGAAATGATACTTCTCGTCCGACAATAACCCTAAGCTGACTAAGCATAATAAGCGCTAGCAACATCACTATTTCTACGCTATCGTTATTGGCAAAACGACAGGTGGCTCGAAAACAATTACATATGAATTTCCGGAATCTCATTTTTTTTCTCGCAGCATCGCTTTCTCTCTCGTGTAGCCCATCATCGCCATCGAAGTCCGGCCCTGTGCCTGGCGCTGAAAGCAATTCGATAGCCTGGTTTATTGACACTTTTGGCTTGGTAAATCATGCGCCTCTCGACCATTATTTAGACAACCTCGAAGATAAACTAGCTAAAGCTGCTCAAGTAGCTAACCTGAAGTTTACCAGAAAGCACTCAGGCGTTAGTTCTTGGGCCGTTAATTCTTGGAAACTCCTCGTCCTCGATATTGACTCAGAGAACGCATTCTTTGCTGGAGATAATGTCATCTTGCTCACAAAAGGTTTGTTAAGGAATCTGCAAAACGAGGCTGAACTTGCGGCCATAGTAGCTCATGAGATGTCCCACTCTTTACTTGGGCATGTGTTGCAATCTCCGCGCCCACCTGATGGCCATACAAATGCCCCGC
The DNA here is from genome assembly GCA_020845775.1 of Deltaproteobacteria bacterium. Lineage (NCBI taxonomy): Bacteria > Pseudomonadati > Myxococcota > Myxococcia > Deltaproteobacteria bacterium. Next base: position 38,729 of record JADLFC010000051.1, on the reverse strand, counting down.
AGTATTACTTCTCAATTGGAAACGAAATCGCGGCAGATGTTATGAGCACGCATATTCTCGAGTTAGCCGCCTATGACATAAGCCATGCGCTTACGGCCCTCGATATTATTTATCGCCAAAACCAGAGAAAACCGTTCAGTGAAAATGCAGACTGGGTAAAAAAAAGACAAGCTATGCTGCTAAAGCTAATAGCTACTCGCCCGCAACCCAAATATTCAATCAGCAACACTAGAGAATTTGCAAGAATGAAGCGCTACCTAAACCGTTTCCAAAAAGTAAGTTAAATATTTTACTCCTAACCTTCCTCACACCTAAGAACCAAAGCTTCCCAAAGAATCCTCATCCCGGCAAGGCGTGACGGAAGTTGTTCCAACTGTGGGGCAATCTCTATTAGCATAGTTTTAGCGCGCGACATTTCTTTTTCGGCAATAAAAGCCGCACACAAAGCCAATTTTGCGGGAAGCGTGTAGTGACTTTCCTCAATTGCAGCTCTAAAATACTTTATTGAATCCTTAAAAAGTCCGCGTTCAAGCTTAATCAACCCGACCGCCAATCGCGCTGGTGTCCTGTTATCGTCCACAGTAGAAAGGCCGCTAAAAATTCGCTCGGCTGGCGTAAAATAGCCCATTTCATAATAGAGCCTGCCTAACTCGTAGATTGCAAAGACATCCTCATCACTATACATTGTGGCTAATCCCTAATTCCCTTATTTTCTCCCACCGTTAGCCAAGTCAACACCTGCGTAAGCATTGACATCTCGCTTGAGCGCCTTTTCGCGGATGCCTCATCGATATTCGGATCGTGCTCCGACAATAATTCGATTCGTTCGCTAAACTCCTGCTTTAATGCATTGAGTCGCCGGAGATCTCCCAGCGCAGGGAGCAACACTGCAAACGGCATGACGGACAGATTTGCCTTTCCAGGATAAACCTCGCCTATTCTAGGAGGTCGCTCGCCCGTTATACCTGTTTGCTCAAGTCTAACTTGGCCACTAATACCCTGCGCACCCACTATCGGCTCATCTTCGGGCAAGGCATCGGCAGAAACTTCCAAAACATCGCCTGCCTTTCCACCTCGCTTGCCAGTTTCAACTATTCCCGTCTTTCTCCTCGTAGTTGATACCATTGTTAATAACTTTTCCTACTAACCAAAACACTATCTCTATGTTGCATTTGGTTCTTATCCTATTCTTCTTGGATTAACGCCTTCATTGCCGTCTTCATTTCTGGCGACGCCTCCGACTCTCTATTTTCAGCTTCAATCTCCGCACGTGACATCTTATGCTTATTAGCATACGCCACCACGACCACGAATCGCGACAAGATACCAACAAAAAAAGAAAAACCAAGTATTACAGCAAAAAAGAATAACAAATAGCGCCCAAACGATCGATAGTAATTGCGAAAGGCAATAGTAACCTCACTTTCCGCCTTAACTCCATTAAACTCCTGTTTAGCAGCATAATCCGCCTCAGCAACGGAGGTTCTCACAGCGCCATCTATCTCCACAAGATTCTGCGGCATTTCCGAGATACAGTGAAGCATAAAAAGGACAACCACAACTACCCAGGCCAAAACCTTAATCGTCGCAAAGAATACTTGGCTCACACGCCCTGAAAAATCGCCAAACAAATTGCGCCCTAGGGAGGCAAAACTAGCGAGACTCGGCCTAAGTGGAATTAGTGTAAACAAGAAACGAGTCTGATAAAATCCCAGTAAAACAACTATTGTTAGAACGGCAAGAAGGAAACAAGCACTTGCTTCTAACAGAACTTTAAAAGCACTTGAGACGCTTTCGGCACCTGCAACATTAACTCTACCGCCAGCCCAAAACGCCTTCAAAAAAGGCAGCAGTTCATCCACTTGTCTAAGTAAAAAAACACCTACGCCAACAAAAAAACCAATGGTAACGCCAAACGACGTGAAATCGGCGCTAAAAGCGACAGTCCCCGCTTGGCGAAGACGGCGCAACTTAGTTTCAGTTGCCGGAAATTGTTTGTTTTCGACTGACATCGGTTATGTTCTTAAACTTCCCCCTATACCTCGTTCTTAAGGTTCTTTCATTCTTGTTAACTGCGTTAACCAGCTCTGAACGGCATCCGCAGAAACCGACTTCTCGAATGTATCGACGAGTTTATCGGCCTGCCAATACAAAGTCAGTGAAAACAATAAAAGAACAATAGGCATCCTTACACTGACTAACGCCGATGTCCGGGCTAAGGATCGAAAATACCGATTTGCTAGAAAAAAAGACAAATCTACTATCAACGCAATTATTAATAGTGGGATAATGATAGTTAAACCTAGATAAGATGCTCCGCTTGCTGCTGCAACAATTACATTCTTTACTATATAAGAGCTACTCATTAGCGCGTCGAGCTCAATAGCCGGGCTAACAAATAAAATAGATTCCGCCATAAACGAGAACAACGCTGAAAGGCCACTTGAAGATTCAACAAAAGTAGTCGTGACGAAAAAAAGCAAAAAAGCCGAAAGTAAGCCGCGACCGGCGCTAAATATTTTAGTACCCCAAAAATCATCATCTTCTTCCAAGCCACATACTCGAAAATCAATCATCTCTGAGATCCACAAACCAGCAAGATTAGCGCCATAGCCAACGACGCCAATAAACACCGCCATCACAACACCCACACTAATTTCAAAAACGATACTCGAAAGAGTAGGTGCTAGTTGCGACTGAAGCAACCGCTGTATCGACAGCAAATCACAGGTCTCCACGGCTTTTCCAATGCCGAAAAAAAAAAGCATCGACACAGCCAACGCTACTGCTACAATTCTCGGCAAAATCCGCGTAGGCAGCAGACTGAGAGCCAGAGTAAACGTCGCTACACGAACAAATAGTGCGAAAAAATGCTGTGAAAAAACGCAAGTTGCATCCATTACTTCAATAATAATAATCAGTGCCGCCCCAGACTCTTTGAGAAAACTCTGCAACGTGAGAAATAAGGTGCCCACTGTAGAGGTAGAGAGCTCCGGCCACTAAAAATAATTTCAAACTAAAACTAATAACGTCATCGTTAATTTGAGTAGCAGCCTGCAAAACTCCTGCAACAATGGCTGCGACTAGCGCCACAATTACAAGAGGAATACTTAGCTCCACTGCTAAACCAAGCGCATTGACCAAAACTTCCCAGCTCATCTCAATACCCCAACTCGCCTAAGCATACGTTTGCACCAAGTTAGTAGTAATCAATATCCATCCATCGACCATTACAAATAGCAATAGTTTAAAAGGAAACGAAACTATGAGAGGATTAATCTGAGAAAGTCCTACGGCAACGAGAACATTAGCAAGCAACAAATCGATGACCAAGAAAGGCAAGAACACAGACAATCCAGTCTGGAACGCCTCTTTGAGCTGCGACACTACGAATGCCGGCGCTAAAACTTGCCAGCTACTGCGCAAACTGGCTATTTGCTTATCGGTGATGTCAGATTCCGGATGGCCACCAGCGGCCTCAAGATTTCGGGCAAGTAAGCTAAATTTTTCAACCTCCTCTGCGCGTGAATGCTTTTGCAGAAACTCCTTCCAACGAGATAAGCCCGCTTCAAATCTATTAGCAGCTTGTAAAGAGCCCTTGACGGCGCTATTTTCTCCCGGCGAAACTCCATGCACTTTCCCAATAGAACCAACAATTGTTGGCATCATGACAAAGAAAGTTAAAACTAGAGCAAGACCACTGGTCACAAAAGCCGATGGAAGCCCGCCAACGCCAAAGCCCACCCGAACTATCCCAAGTACCGTTACAATCTTAATATATGCGCTAAAAACAAGCGCAAAAAAACAAAGAACTAGCAGCCCTACTAGGGATAGTTCCAAACTACCAATAACTGACAAGAATTGTGCAAATGAAATTTCTGCATTCATTCCAACTGCATGACGCATTATGTCTATTTGGGCAAGACATTTAAAGCAAATCTTGAATTCACTTCGACAATGGTAGCCTCAGCCACTTTCTCGCCCCCAATGATTAATGAGGCAGTTGGGCTCAATACCTCTTCGGTAAGAATATAGACCCTAGGGCTTGAATGCTCGAGTAGAGTTCTCTCATCTAAAGACGCACCTGCAATTTCAATCTGTATATGCGTATTTCCAGATGGAATATTGGATTGGCGAATATCAAAATCCACTATTTGCACGGCAAATTTGCCCTTAAACTGGCAGAGACGCCCGCTTGCCCACTTCCTTCCATCTAAACGCAGAGTAACGGCGTCAGACACTGGCACCTCCAAATCTATTAGAGTACCTGCCTTGAGATAATCTATTAACATTGCCGGCGGAACTGCAATTTCGGCAAGCTGAAAACTAACGTGTCGCTCCTTCTTAGCATCCATCCGAGAAACTTGTGTCTTTTGGGACTGAACCACGTAATCGCGCCAACATCTGTCGAGAAGTGAAAGCAATCGCGGTCCGAGACCTACACAAACCACACATTTAGTATTCGCCAACTTAAAAAACAACCTCACCACCCCAACCACTTCCACAGACCGTTCATTCTGTTGCGGAATGAACACGGCGTTTAAAGGCGCGGAGCCACTCCAACTTTTGCACAAGGTCGAAATAAATCTTCGCTCTAAATACTCAATAATAATATCCGCTCCGGCATCCGTATACTGCTTTGAAACCATATCGAGTAGGCACTTTTCCGTGGCCGCATCAAGCCCAATTACAGCTGCTTCGCCATCAACCTCTATCGGCATCACTCTTTCTAAATCTTCCGGAAACTCTAGAACAGTTTGTACCTCGAAATTATCGACCTTGACATCTAAAACATGGAATAGCGATAGCCAATCATCAGCAAACGAGCCGAAGAACTTGCTCAAATCGGCTCTCAAAAACCCAACGCACAAACGAACTTCCTCGCTGTCCGGCTCAGTCAAAGCTTGAGCTGGCTGCCATACTGCAAGTTTAGCCTCGCCACTATCTGATATCTTGCCATGCGCTCGCATATTATTAATAACGCTTCATTATTATTTCCACTATTTCACAGTGCCTCTTGCCCTCGCACTGTTTACTTCATCTAAAAGAGTCTCCTCGCGAGCCTCTTCTGCCAAATACTCCGATTGCCTCCTATTGCTAATTAGCTTTTCAACCTTGCCCTTCTCTACCCTAGCCTGAACCAAATCTTCGTGAGCCATGGCAAGATGCTCCTGCGCTCTTCGATATTCCTCTTGACGTTCAGCCAACAATCCCTCAATCCCAGACACCTGCTGCACGAGTCGCTTAACATAGTGCGTAACCGAAGCGACCATATTCACATTCCCCACACGAAGCGCATCGAATCGAGCTGAACCTCGTAATTCGTTAAGTTGCGCAAGCAAGCGACTCTTTTTTTTCCCAAGCTCTTCGCATTTCTGTCTTCTCGCCTCCAACACAGACTCAACTTTCCTCAGATTGCGCGTAGCATCTTCAACCGCCACCTCTCTAGCCCTAAGCAAAGTTTCGAGTTTGTCCGCGCCATGCATATGCCAAAAACAACCTCGTTAATAACGACACTCCTCACTCCCGTTCCAAATGCGCCAGCGCCTCGCGCAATAAGCTTCCCAACAATGACATCCTAAGCTCCGGTTGCAAGACAGCCAAATCAGCCGCAGCCCGGGATAGAGCAGCGGATCGCTCCTTATCACAAAGCAAGAAGTCGCTCGCATCTCGTCCATCGAGAAGAACTCCCAATGCCACTACAGCACGCTCTCTTACCGACAAAGCCCTAAATCTGCCGAGATCCGACATAACAAAACGATCCTTTTGCTCTATTAACGCGCTCTTGGCCCTTCGCCACCTTGTAACCTTGGCGGCCTCTCAGAATTATTAAGCGGCGAATCTATCAATAAATCCTGTGACCGAACGTCGTATCCCATACCCGCCGTGTTGTAATCTTTCTTTCGTCCATGCCCAAACAATCGACCAAGGTAAAGGCCAACTACCCCAGCAGACAGCATCGCGACAACGCCCACCATTGCCAGACGATTTTGAGCATCCTTTTTTTGCGAACTAGGCACCTGAAACGCAAATGGCGACAAAGTTACCAACGGCACAAGTCTGCCGCTACCTCCGCCTCCGACATCTCCTTCGCTGTAAGCAACGATGGAGTCACCGGACGGCAAAACGACTCGCGAAAGAGAAAGAAGTACATTTTCGCTCCGCAACCCCACTACGCTGTTTGTAACTATTCGCTTTACATCCTCAACCAGAAACGGCAATTTGTCAGACTGAGATGCATAGCGAATTACTACCGAAGCGCCTACGTCCGTTGATTCTCCGAAATCTACGAGTGTTTTCTTATTAATGGAGCGGATAGCCACTCTAACATCCAAAACTCCCGGCAAGGCCCTAAGTAAATGTTCGACTTGCGCACTCTGCGCTAACGACAAACGCATCGCCGCCATGTCCTGAGTGCTCGGGATAAACCCTGTTTGCTTGGTCAATATCTCGAGACTAGGTGTCGAATCCCTAGGCAATCCATATTCATGCAAAACCTCTGCTGCGCGCACATAATCGCGCGCAGCAACGACAATACTGTACTTAGTAGTTCCCTGCGCTGACTCCGGAATGTGTTCGGCAGCAATGCCAGCTCTGTTTAAGGCTACCAGAATCTCTAGTGACTCACTTTGACCAAGACCGCGCACCAGTGCTTGCGTCTGACAGGCACAAAGGCCCAGCAACAACACACAAAAAACACAAACAACTATCCTTTTCGCCACAAAAGCCATCATACCTTCTTAGCAGCAGCATCTGCAAAGGTCACCAAACAGACAAGCACCTCGTAGTCCCCAAACCGCAGCCAATCGCCATGCTCTAGCGTTACGGCGTCTGAATATTCGTAAAACCTGCCCTCGTTTCGACGACGAACAAAAGTCCCACCCTCGCTAAGTAAATCCTGAACCCTTAATCCATCTGATACGCTCGCCCTAACGACGCAATGAGGTGTAGAAATTGTCTCGTCCTCTATCACCAAATCCACGTCCTTAAGCTTCTCAGCAGAAACAAAAAATCGACCAGTTCGAATCTCAGTAGCACTTCCTCTACCCTGCTCATCGTAGCGCACAAACCAACCAAACAGTCCACCCTCCTCTAATTCTCGCGGTTTGGCAGTAGCTTCTACGCTCTTAGCTGAACTCTTAGGGGCCTCCTTATTACTCTTGACATTTGGCTGAACAGATACATCGCCTTGCGTCCTCATAGGTTGCTCCAGATTTTCCTTCTTTCTCTCCAATCCCGGCTCTTCCCTTGCTGCTACGTGTAGCGTTCCTGCACTGGTTGCGGTGGTCACGTCCTGAACCTTCTTTTTCTTTCGCCTACGTGCCTTTTTTCTAAGCGACAACTCACCCTTAGCGAGCGTTGAGGCAGAAAGCCCAGACTGAGTCTCAGCGGTTTTCGGCGCTACATCCACTGAGGTGCGCTTGCCCTCGGCGACGCTTTGCGACTGAGGAACAGCACTTGCCTCAGCTGTCGAAGGCTTTGCCTCCACCTGTAAGCCAGGAGACGATGTAGCAGTTCCAGCGGATCCCGCTGACATATTACTCGGAGAAATTTTTGCACCCTCCCCTTTCTCCTTTGTCCCGCTCAATTCGAGTGGACTCTTCCACTGCGATGTCTCCTTTGAGACGCTAGCTAATGGCGATTTTTTTGCGGCCAAATCTAGCGGTCGCAACCTAAACGCCTCAGTTGGCTTGTCAGCGGGCTTTTCGCTACTCGCTAGATTCATGGACGAAGCGGACTTAACCCGGTCGACGATAGCCTTAGCATCGTCAGACGACAAAGACATCGTCCGTTGCCTAACACGGCTAGAAGACCTATTGGGCTGTTCCTCAACACTGCCTTCGGCAGACTCAGCCTCCTTGCTAAGAAGCTCGCCACACATCCTACACCTACTAGCAGACGCTGGCACCAAGCTCCGACACCCGGAACAACGCGTAAACGTTAACTCAGTGTCATTTATACTCATAAAACCATACCTCCGAAAAATTAGCTCGATTTCAATATCAATTATTTATATTAACCGACTTCCACCCACGAACCAAATCAACAATTCAGCAACCACTAGCGCTAATACAACCACGGCTAACCACAAAAAAACCTGGCCAAGCCTTCCAATGCCACCTTGTGCGCTAGCATTCTCTTCCAACATTCCATCAGTCATATCGACCGCGCTAGAACTATCGCCAGAAAACAAAACCTCTCCGGCCCTCTTTTGCCTCGCCTCCAGACCAGAAATATTAGCGTCTCGAACGCTCTGGGCTCGTTGCACTAAATCCTCAAATGCACCTCGCGCCCTCTGTAAAGTCGGTTCGTCGCCGCTTTCTCCGCCAGACACCTGCCCCATAATCGCCCTATCGTCTTCCACTTCAATAGAATCGGAACCATCGCCCCCGCGCCGCCCTGCAACACCACTTACCGCGGTCCACGGCAGGCCCGCAGATTGTAATTGGCTCGCTCCACTAACTTTCGCCTCATCCGCCTCAGAAAAACACAGCGATATTTCCACGCCCATTCCTAAGTCGAGAACCGAAGTTTCCGAGGTTGATAATTCGACGGGTTTACCAGCAGGCAACTCCTGACCATTTAGCGACGTACCGTTACTGCTAAGATCAGTCACCGATAGAACTCCAGTATCGCTGTAATTAATCTCGGCATGATTGCGAGACACATGCGCCGCCTCTATCCATATATCACTACAAGGGTCTCTTCCAAGGGTCACTCGCAAGCCAGGTAAAAGCACTAGCCGACGAGGCTGAACTGCCTCATAGGAAGAAACTAGGCATGGGTAGAGGTGCGCCTCCTCCTTAAGCTGCCGCCCACTAGCCTTAGCTTGGCTTACCGCCGCTAGATCGTCTTGATCCTTAATTACTTGGAGAACAAACTCGGAACCAATAGTAACCAGACTATCTCGCTTGAGCGATTGTCGACCATTGACGCGCCGACCCTCTACGAAGCTGCCATTTTTACTACCAAGATCCTCTATCCAAAAGCCGCCGCGTTCAAAACCAATGCGAGCCTGCTCACTAGAAACATCCGCAGCATCCAGCCTTAATCCACACTTCCTAGATCGTCCAATAATCAGCGGTTCATCCTCCGGGAAAGACACCATAACAGAAGCCGCCCCTAATATGCTAACGGCCGGAAAAACCGGGCTCTCATGCGAAAGTGCCTGGCGCAAAATGCGAACCCCCGCTCTATCCGGAGACTCGTTACTTTGCAGCTGCAAGTCGACATCTAGTGCCGTGATATGCAGCGATACCTCCGTTAACTCCAGTTCCACATCGCCCGAATAAACACCTTCTGCAAAGGGCAGTGGACCGCTGTTGTTAGAAGATGATTTAATGATTGGCTGACAACGAAATTGCCGTCCCAAACCGCGAGTCAGCTTCAGATCACATCTATTAGCCGCAAACCCCTCGATCACAACGTGTGCATAATCACTCGCACCAATGACTACATGCTGTCGCCTTACTAGCAACACCTCTGGTTGGCTTATTCCATCATTAAATTTTATTTCAAGTGCAAACATAAAAAGCGTTTACTCTACTCGCCATTTGACAGCATACGTGCTGCGTCGCCCTTCCTAGTTACCCAGTGTAGCTCCTCGTATAAACTTCGCACATCTTCATCTCTTTCCTTATCGTAGGCGCGAGAAATCCCCCTAAGAACCGTGAGGTCGTTTCTCCCCTTAAGTGCACGAATAGCGCCAATCCGAACTTGCTTGCTATCGTGACGCAACAGAGGCAAAAGATCTTCATGAGAAGAAATTTCTCCCAAACGCTCGAGCGCAATTACAATTAAGGATTCAATATCGGCTCCCACTAGTAAATTCAGCAAAGAACTGTCTTGAGCAAAGGGCATCAGAACATCAAAGGCATAGTTAATCTGATCGTCCTGGGCTATTTTACTGCTACCCAAAATTCCAACAGCTTTTACCAATCGCGTGCGATATTCCCAATAGCTTTTCTTAATCCACTTAATTAACCCACGAGCCGGTTCAGTGTTTAGAGTCCGCGACGACAACGCATCAAAGGCCGCAAGCGCAATGTTTTCTTTACTAGAGATGGCGCAAATAGCTAACAATACTGGCTCAGAATCTAAAGACATCCATCGCGCCAAAGACACCAAGTCCTCTTCTTGTAGCTCGCCTCTTGCACCGCGTATTAAGGTCTTTCGCACCTGCGCCGGAAGGAACTGCCGATCCGTCTCCACCAGTGTGCGCAAAAATATGGCCTGAAACGGTGGGATGATATTGCGCTTTAGCGCTTCCTCGGCCACTTTAAAAAGCAAGTTACTATCTCGCTCTGAAAGCTTTACCAAAATCCACGCCAAATCTCGCGGGGCAAGTTCTGACAATAAAGCCGTTACCTCGCCCTCAAATTGCTGCGCCAAAAGCGAGTTTCCCAATATGAGCGCACCAATGTGTAAAACCATGAGGTTCTCTTCATCTACCTCATCCGACATAAACTGCCTCAGAGATGGAGCAAAACGCCCACTCTTATCATCGAGCGCAAGTGCGGCAGCAAGCTGCAAACCAACAAGTCTGTCAAAACTAAACGCTTTGCTTAGGGCAAAGCGGCGCTTCTCTACTGGCAATACCGGATCGCAAGCCTCAAACAAGGAGTCGTAATATGGCAATTTAGTCGAATCGCTACCAGACCTCTCTTGCCCCTGAAACCATCGAAGCACTACGTCGGAACTCAATGGAAGTCCTGCCTTCTCGATTCTCGTCAACACCAATAGCTGCGCCGAGGGCCGCAATGTGGCGATATCAGAAGCTTTCATAGCTGCAACCAAGGCTGCAAAACTAAGCGGATCTGAGCTATCAGAAATTTTTTGCAGAGTTGCTTGGCCGTCTTCGACTGGCGTATCCCCATCAGCTACTTGGGCTAAATGTGCTTTTAACTCCGCTGCCAACGGCTCCACATACGCAGCCGACAGCAAGGCACCGGTAGATACTTCGACATCGGGATTATCATCAGAGAGGAATCGCACTACTTGAGCCACGCCAAAGACTGCTATCGCAATGACAGCGGCCCCTATCAGTGGCCGTATTCCTTTACTCGCTAAAGTCGAAAATATTACTGATGGTTTTCGCTCCTGTTTTCCGGGCTCTGTATTATGTCTTGACTGCGCTTGCAAATCCCGCCTAGCAGTAGACTGAGTAGCGGGGCGAATCATAATTGTCTTGCTAGAGGATAGCTTACTATCGGCGTAGGACTGCGATGTTCCCAGATCTACACCGCCCCTATGGAGATGATGTTTTAGCGCCTGCAACAACTGAGACGCATCTCCGAAGCGCTCGTAGGGCCTAGCACTTACGCATTTTTTTACTATATCGTCAATCCATGGGGGTATATTCTGCTTAATTTTCGATGGAGCCTGAGCTGCTCCCCAAACGTCAACGGCCGTCATGAGTTCTTTCACGTCGTCTACGGCGTATCGACCTGTAAACAATCGATAGGCATATACCCCGAGTGCATATACATCCGTGCTCGCAACGATACCAACACCACTGCGATGTTCAGGCGATAAATAATAGAGCGTTTTCGGCGGCGGCAGCATTGTAGTTCCATCTGCTGCAACCTCACATCCGCCTATTAGAGAAACTGTTAGGACTTTTCCATCGGGCGCCAAGATAAAACTGTCTTCCCCAATATCCTTTAACACAATGCCGGCTTTATGCAGCTTCGCTACTATACTTACAATATCTAGGAACACTTTCAGCTGTTGCTCGACTGTAAGTTTTACCTCTAAACAAGGCGTCCCTTCGACAAATTCAGTCGCCAAATAAGCTTTGCGCGAAGCATCTACGCCATAATTGCGAAACTTTGGACAAGGTAGTTCAAGTGTTCTTAGGCGCTCTAATCGGTTAACGTATAGCGGCACGGCATTGTTTGTACTCGCAAGACCGTAGCGCAAAAGCCATAAGAGGACTGTCGAGTTATCGCTCCTATCGAGCGCCTTAAATCCATCCGATGTTCTGGCAGTATAGAGGTGCTCGATGATTTGAAATCGCTCGTCTACGCGCTCAGCAATAGCATAAGCATTAGCCGGCTTCGCAACGGAACCGGCTTTTTCGTTAATATGACCTTCCAAATCATCCCTCATAAAGAACATTACATAATATTCAACAAAAAACTCTAGGAGAGATTTAAAACTCCAACTATTTCTGGAGCAGTAACTCCGTCTAGCTCTTCATAAGCTAACGTGCTCAACCATTCGCGCCCCCCCAGCGTCTTATGGCCAAAAAATTCATCGGCCATAGATCTAATATCGGCAGAACACAAGAGAACAATAGGAGCGATACCCCTCTCCAAAACCGGCTTAAACAAAGCACTCGCTGCCCCATACATCCCTGCCGCCACATTAGGATTTAGCGGAGGAACTGCGCGGCGCTTTTCCCAAGAAGGAATAATAGCGCGAAATTCCTCTTCAACTTCATCAGATAATACAAATGCTCTAAATTTGCCAGTTCTTGACGTAATATCTGCAACAATACCGCGACTTAACACTTGGCGCAAAAAAGAGTGGAGCATCGAAAGCCAAGTCTGTCTTTCTTCGTCAGCCGAAGACAGAGACGAAAACTCAACTATTCCCTCGAGGATGAGTTTTAAGTCTCGTATATTTACTCGCTCCCGAACCAAGCGGCGCAGGCAGTCTGTAAACTCAGCCATCGATATGACTTCCTTATCAAAAACCTCTGTATAAAGTGCCTTCGCGTCGCCCTTAACTACTTCCAAAAGATCTAGCACTTCTCCCAAACCAAATAACTCTTCAATATTACCACAAGCGGCCGCTAGCACCTCTAGCGCGAGGTACTCGTAAGGCTCTAGAAGCTCCACGCCAATTCTCTCTAACGCGCTAATCCCAACTGCCCGCCGATCTATCCAACAAGCCGAACATTGCGTAACCGGGTGACGAACGGAATTCACAATTGGAATACCAAGGGCCGCTAAGGTCGAAGGACTCACTCTGACAAATAAAAAATCTCCATGAATCTCTCCAGAGGCACAAGGAGTTTCTCGAACTAGAACTACATATCCGCCCTTAGTTAATTGCTCACCACACATAAGTTGAATGTCCGGCAGGACAAAACCTCGTTGTAAAAACACATTTCGTCGCATCCTAGCGACAAACGATTGAAACTTTTTTAGGTTCTGATTAGCAGAACTTTCGAAATATCTGGTTAACACCTCAGCATCTACTTCCAGCCTAAGAGCCTTAACAGTCTCGTGACTAGGTCCTAGCGCCAGCATTACTCCCTGCTCTAAAGAATGACCAGAAGATATTGCTGCCGGCAAATACTCATGCTCGACCGCTCGCAAGACTCGGAGTTGGAGCTGCTGAGGCGCTAGATGCATCCCCGCTGGAAGCGCAGCCTGAGCTGAGCTTAGCAGTGCCTTACGGGAATCGCGTTTGAACCACAGAAACATCAGAGCCAACCCCACAACCGACATCGGGATTGCCGGGAGACCGGGGACGACGCTAAGCAATAAAAGCATAATCCCTGAGATTGCAAGCACACGCGGTTCCGCTAATACTTGTTCAATAATGTCATCACTAACGGAAGAGGTTCGACGCCCTGAAACCCTAGTTACCACTATGCCAGCGCATACAGAAATTAGCAGCGACGGTATTATATTAACCAATCCATCGCCTATTGTGAGAACCCCGAATGTATTTACTGCGGCAAAAAAATCCATGCCGCGCCACAGTCCAATGCTGACACCGCCTATGCAATTGATGAAGGCAATTAGGAAACCTGCCAAAGCATCTCCCTGAACAAACTTCATCGCACCGTCCATGGAGCCGTAAAACTGCGATTCACTTGCCAATTCGCTACGCCTTATATCCGCTTCCTGCCTGCTCAAGTTTCCCGCCCGTAGTTCAGCGTCGATGGCCAATTGTTTCCCCGGCAGCGCATCCAAGGCAAAGCGCGCAGCAACTTCTGCCACCCGTGCCGCTCCTTTAGCGATCACCACAAAATTGACAATGGCGATAATGCCAAAAATAATCGCTCCTACTATAAAGTCTCGCTGAACCACTAAACTGCCAAAAGCCTCGATAACCTGACCAGCGGCCCCCAGCCCCTCATCTCCTCGGACGAGAATTAAGCGGGTGGTAGATACGTTTAAACTTAAGCGGAACAAGGTAGTAAGCAGCAGTAGCGATGGAAAGGAGTAAAGCTCGCGAGCTTCGAGTATAAAAAGCCCAAGTAGCAAAAGAACAATAGCAACGACAAAATTGAGTATTAACAGCAGGTCGAGTAATTGCCTAGGCAAGGGGACCAACAAGAGGACTACAAACGCAAGGATTAACGTACCTATCGCCACCCCGCTTAAGCCGACACTTCTAAAAACTGTGACTATAAATTCCCAGAAGTGTTTAATGAAGAACATGGCAATCACTCCATGCCGACGTTAGCTAAATGCCGACATGATTTTAACTGCGATACCCGCAAAGAGTAAGGAAAAAAAGCCCGTAAATACCACAGCTAGCGGTCCAGTTGCTTTAACTGGGAGTGCCGAAATGCGCCCTTCAACTTGAATCTGCCGCTGCGTCATCACTGCATCGGCCAGTTCCTGAAGTTGCTTAGAAAGCTCACCACCGTGCCTAGCGCACTGAGCAAGAAACATAAAGGCATGTTTGACCTCGTTCATTCCATGTGCGGAACCAACTTCCTCTAGAGCCTCCGACAATCCCAATCCGGAGCGAATTAGCTTTTCCACATGGATAAACATCTCAGTAACTGGATTATGCGAATTGCGCTCGTAAGCCATCTCCACAATTTGAGCAATACATGGACCGACATCTAATGCACTGCTAACTCCAATAGCTACTTGCTCGATAACTAATGGAAGGTAATACATAGTATCCTCCTCGCGCGCACGAATCTTTCGCTCTAGCCACGACATCGGTAGGGCATAGCCAACAAAGGCTCCCATGATTATTCCAAGCACAACTAATACGGGAATTTTTAGCCATGCCCACGCACCATACGCCATAACAATTGACATAATCACCGGAAGCACTACTTGAGACTGAATAAACCGCTGACGCACGCGATCTCCGTAAAAGCCAGCCCTAAACAATTTAGTATTTAGATCTCCTTCCTTCTTTTTTGCCGTAGCGGCTCCAGTTATCTTCTTTATGTCCTCAATATCTATTTGAATCTTATTGCCGTGCTTGTCTCTTCGCCCAGCTGAACTCATGAGTTCCCGAACTTCCGTTCGACTCTTGCCAGCGCGCCCACCAAAAATGACAAACGCTATAGCACTAAGCCCCGCAACAGCTATAATGACAGCAATTAAGATGGCCAGATTAACTACGCTCATCTAGACGAATTCCTTCCTACACCTTTATATTGGTTACCCTGCGCGACCAATAAAACCCGATAATAATCGTAACGAATCCAAATTGAAACATCGATTTGCCCAGTGGGTGAGTCAATGCGGGCAAGACAAGCCCAGGCTGGAAATAAGTGATATAGAGCATAAGCCCAGTCATGATACACGCAATAGCCCAAAGAGACCCTCTCTCCATGCCAACTGCAGCGATAGCCTGCTCTCTAAATTGTTGGCGTTTGCGAACTTGTTTGGCTAGGCGCTCGAGCGTAGTCGATAGCGTACCGCCGACGCGCTTGCTCAACAACAAACTCTGAACAAAGAGCTCCAATTCCGGATGTGCAATATCCTCTCCAAAAGCATTAATAGCCTGCTCTTCTGTAAGTCCCAATCTAAGTCGCTCAATTAAAAGTGCCACCTCGGCCCTTACTAGAGAGTCTTCATCAAGCCCTTTAGACGCAGCTTCTAAACCAGTAATCGTGCTCATGCCGGTCTTAAGCAGACTTACATACTGAAGCAGCAAAACTGGATAATCCACATCAAAAGCTTTAAAACGCTTCATCATAGAGCGCTCCAGCAGCCACGACAGAAAAGTTGGCCCCAGTGCTAGCGCCAATAACTGAACCATTCTGCCCGAAATGAACCACGTAGGCACAAACAAACCTAGGGCCAAACACACTTGAATAGCTCTAAATTGCACCGGCGTAAGCTTCCACTTCCCATAATGAAGCCGCCTCGCCAAGTCCATTCTAGTAATTTTTGAGGCCGACGAGCTGCGCTCTCCTTTTATCTCGCTTTCTGCCGCCGCAGCCAGAGCCAGGTTCCTACCTTTCTTCTCTCTATTCGACATGCCCGTAGAACCCTGAGCAGCTCTTTCCCTCTGCGCGGCCACCATCGCCCGCAATGAATCGCTAACTGCTAACTGTTCGCGAAAACCAGTTTTGTTACCACTACCAACAGTAACAACGATGACAGCAATAGCTATCACCACCACCAACAAGACGAGAAAAATCAAAACTGTGCTTAATTCCATCGGTAAAACTTTAGCGACGAGCTACAACTTCAGCGGATCCCGAAGTATTAGAGAAGCCCAAAAATTCGGGGGCTTCTCCGAGAACGATACCATTTCTCTCCAAAACATCTTCGTAGTTACTAGACCACGATTCCACGCGCCACCTGGGATTATCTCCTTGTTCGACTAATTTAAACATAGGCCGAACCTGAATATTCCCTTCCACAAAATGGCCGACTTCAATAACCTCTGCCATGCGAACTCTTCCCGAAACCCTTTCGCGACACTGCCAGATTACCACATCAACTGCTAGAGCGATCTGCTGTCGCAATATGTCAGTACTTACGCCGCGCTGAGCCCGCCCCAATAAACTCTCCAAACGCGTTAGCGTCTCGCGCGCATTTCGTGCATGAATAGTCGACATCCCGCAGTGCCCGGTTTGGGCGCTTTCCAAAAAAGCCTCCGCGGCTTCGGGAGTGCGCATTTCGCCGAGAATTACCCTGGACGGACACATTCTCAACGTCGTCTTAATGTGCTCCTGCAAAGTCACCTCGCCTACACCTTCGGTATTTGCCGGTCGCGACACCAAACTGCGATAATAGGGATGTTGGTAGTTTAGCTCAGGAGTATCCTCTACGCCAACAATAGACTCATCGGATCGAAACTGCGTACCTAAACATCGCATTAGAGTAGTCTTACCCGTTCCAGTCTCTCCGGACACCATAAACGTATGTTCGCATGTTCGAACCAGTGCGGCCAAATAATTTACTATTAGCGGTGGGGCCACCTGATAAGCAACGAGACTCTCGAGAGTTGGTTCAGAAACTCTTGGAATGCGGATAGTCATGAGGGGTCCACGCGAACCACAAACGCTATCGTGAATTACGCATATTCGCTTTCCATCCGAGAAAGAACAGTCCACAGTATGCTGCTGCGTCGAGACACTTCGCCCCAAGCGCAGGAGAATCCTATCTATAAAGGACGCATATGCTTCCTTGCTCGGCCAATGAATGGGAGTAGATTCGCTCACCTTACCGCGTTGTAGAACAACGGTTTGGTAATCATAACAATGAATATCTGTAACTTCGGGATTATTAATCAGAGATTGCAGCACCCCCCACCCCAAAAGATCTCTCTTAAGGTGGACTATTATTTCAGCGCGATTTACGTCACTTATAACATGCCCATGTTTTCTACAAACTAAATCAATTGCACTAGCTATTGCTTCTTCGTGAATTTCGCGTTCATCCTTGGCTTCGTTGCCGTCCATCCCAGAAACCAATTCCCGACGCGCTTCTCTCAAGATGGAGTTTGCAATAGGTGAAAGCGATGCCTTCCCCACATCTCTGGTTGCCTGCGCACGATTGCGAGCACGCGTCGGCTCACTGCTATCAACTTCGGCCTCGACCTCGGCTGCACCACTCCGCGTTGAGAACAGACCTATGAGATTCTCTCTTTCGTCTTTCATCTAAAAACTCCTACAAACCTCTATATAAACGCTCGAGAAACAGGCGCCTGTTTAGAGGAGCCAACGCCACATTATTACTCCTCAGTATCCAAAGACCACCTACCGCGTCGCAAAACATACTTATCCTGCCTGCCAGTTTTAGGGTTCATGCGATACAAGACCCCTTCAGCGGGCTCCACTTCTGGCGCGTCTTCCTGGTCACTAATAATATTTCCGGGCTTAATGATAACCGGCCTGTCACTAGGCTCATCATCTGGGCCACCCCTAGAACTTCTAAGCGACAAACTAAGCGTTCCCATAGTACGCGCAAGCTCTATGCGCTTAGAATCCTTTTCGGTAACCATGAGAGTTACAGTTGTTCCCTGAGCTGAAACCGGCTGCTTGTTGCCTTGATCGCTTGCAGTCATTCCAGCAACTGATAAGACTTGAGTAAAAGATACGAGAGTTACAACAGCTTTCTCGCCCGACTTCTTATCCGTATAAGTCAACAAAATGTCGACCCGAGTACCTGGACGCGCCCATCCTTCTACGCCAGAACGCGCATCTACAGTTATCGTTACAGCCCTATACCCAGGCGGAATATTGTCTATGAACGACCCACCTGCCGACTCGGTAACATCTTCTAGCATTATAGGAAAATTCGCATTAACCATATTTTTAGCAAATTTGCCCATAACATTGGCTTTGTCTCTAGCGAGGATCGCACCTGCTGGAACCCTATCTGGACTATACGACTGGTCGACGAACAGATGCGGCATGAGCTGGGTTCCCTGCTCTATTCTCACATTTGCAACCAGCACATCGACATTTTGCGAAAGAGGAACTGCTGCCTGTACTGCCGCCGGATCGTTTACTAAAACGTCCTGTGTTCCAGAATTGTTATTAGCAACAACTACGATTAAGATTAGAAGCACTGCTATAACGGCAATTAAAGCGCCAATCAGATACCTAACCTTAGTGGCATATACTTGAGCGGGGCTCGCTCCAAAGCGTGCAGCCATATAAAAACTCCCTTTTCGCTAAGACGAGACTGAATCCGCAAAAGCAATAGCAAATCTAGTCTTGCTTTATAAAACTAACGCACTAAACAATGAACACAACACTACTTCCCCAGCGCAAGCTGGCGGGCTTTCTTTTAAGTTAGCCAAAAAATTACTGCAAAGCGCCACGCTACAACAGCGTATAAAATCACAGCACAAACTTCAAATGAGCAAATTGCTTTTTATAGCTAAAATGGCTATGCCATAACTAGCTATAAAAAGACAACTTGCCAAAGCCTTACAGTCTTTATTGGTTAGCTTGATCTATACTACTTCCAATGCTCGAGAACGCCTGGCAAGCCTGCTCTCCCAAGAAAGTAATTGCAACTATACACACTACAGCTATAAGAGCAGCCAATAGAGCATACTCCAACATAGTTGCCCCCTTTTCCTCCTCCTGTCCAACGACCTCTAACTCATTAATATTTTTCTCTTCCATTTCTCATCTACCCTTACGTTTACGTTACACTAATCAGCATGCCTTACAGCTACGCACAACTCTAAAACATCACATACCCGCAGCTCTAAGTCACGCCTATTTTTATCAAAAAGCCAGCACCCCCTAGGTGCCAATAACACATAACGGCAAGTTTCTTAGCAAAGGTAACAACAACTACCAAGAAACAACATGCCATAGTTACCAACAATGCAGTTACATATGACCTACACACCTGCCCATACACACGTCTTGCACGAAACATGCCAGCGTTTTTCGTGCAAAAAATCACCTGTGTTACTACTAAGAAACCAAATTATGCTCATCCTCCTCAGCTCGGTGGCCGGACAAGGCCCCTACATTGCCTCCACTTTCTGGTTTCATTAGAAATCTCTCCCACCAGGAGTTACTGCGCCTCCTACCAGCGGCTCCTTTTTCACCTTCCGGCCCAACCTGGGAAGGCATGATAATATTTAACTGCAAAGCAATCTCTTCAAGCGCGCTTCTGGTGGCCTTTTGTCCCATACTATAGAGTGTTCTACCGCTGCCAGGCCAAAGCGAGGCTTTTGGGTCTACTGGCACCGGTGGCAGTCGCCAAGGTCTCTCTCCCAAGCGGTGCACTGGTTCAAGCTCCGCTTCTATCTGCGGCACGGCAAGTAAGGAGCCGCTATAGCCATTGACGACAAAACTAACTCTCTCTCCCCCGCCGATTACGAGCATTTTTACGTAGCTAAGAAAGAGATCTAAAGCCGTGAGGCCTAGGACGGTGTCGTCGATAACGATTAACACCTCATCAGCTACTCGCATTAAGGCACCAGTAGCCGGACCGATCCTTCCAGCAAGATCTATGAGAATCACGTCGTGCATAACTCGGGATAAATCCAGTATTCTTTGCGCAATTAGCATTGCATCGGTATGACATACCAGATCCATGGCCTCAGCCATTCCATCTGGGGGCATGAGAACCGATACGTCCTGGCTGACTGGTATAAGAGCATCGCTCAGGCTTTCTCTGGAAATATCGCGCGAACCATTTACCCAGCTACTAACCACCTTAGCTTCTGCACCACCTACTGTTAGAGATCTACATAAATCCCTTGTCTCGACGTCTAAATCCCAAAGCATTGTCCTTCGCCTATAGACGCTACAAACCTCAGCTAAGGCCGCACAAATACTAGTCGCCCCAGTGCCACCTTTTGCGTGAGTGACGCAAATTACACGTCCCTCTCGAGCCCGACCCTCGCGGCGAAACTCGTTGTAAACAGCTACTAATTCCTGCAACAAATCTAAAGGAGAAGAGCTATCAGGAAGAACCTTTCTAACTCCCACGGCATGAGCAAGTCGAAATGCCCCTCCCGAATAGGCCTCGTCAGTGACGTACATAATTACGTGTAGCCATGGCATGAGACCGAGTATGCTCCTCGCAAGGGCACTTATCCCATCTCCTAAACCGGAACACAAAATTACTACATCAGCTTCACGTATATTTGCTTCGTAATCTCGATCCAAAACGAGCTTAACCTGCAAATCGAGCATCTCTATATCACTTCTACTAAAAGACTCTATGCGCTTTGCGCATACAGCATGCCCCTCAGCAGATCTATCAATTATTAAAATTCTCATTAAAAACCGTTAATACGCTACCAACGCAAAATGCAACTCACTCGATACTTCTTATTACGACACAATTACTAAAGCACTTAAGTAAGTATATATCTTTGGCATTCTAAGTTTTTCCAAAAACCCTCACCAATAATCCAGTTGATATAAGGCTGGGCTTAAATATCATCTCTCAAATGTTGCCACGATTTATAATTATAATCTAGTCATAAAAGAATAACATTAACTAAGATAAGATTAAGCGATACAGCGAGTTGTTCCAAAACTTTATCACCATTCGCAAGAAACACTGACTACAGCCGCGACCCGTTAACCAACGCAAAAATGCCAAAAACACAATAAAACTCAACTACTTAATTCCTCTATAACTAGGAACAGCAGTGCGAGGCGCTTGGCCAAAAAGCTCCGGTTCATAATAGCGAAGCCCCAAAATGCCTAATCCAAAACCCAAAAGCACCACAAATAGCCAGTAAATAGCCGTTTTTATTATGCTTTCCTTCTCGGAATAGAGGCGAGACGATAACTCCTTAACTCTATCTGCTGACAGGTGAGAGCTTCCTATGTTTACACTCAGAGCGGCTTTTTCTCGTGGAAACTCATACGTCGCTGGGCTATTGCGATTGATGGCATCGGCAGAAGTCGACTTAGAAACGCGATTCAAATCCACTCGCTTTTCTGAAGAGGGCCTATCCTCTCTACCGCGCCGCCGCAAAGTCTTATTATGCGAAGCCACAACTCCATCGCGCCCTTCTGAAAGCGGCAGAGTGATCGGCTCCATAGGCGAAGATTGCTTAGGCTGAAGATCTAATAACTTCACATCGTCCGGAAGAAGGGCCTGCAAATCCAGAAACATATCATGAGCTGTTTGATAGCGATCTCCCGGATCGCGCGCCATAGCTTTGCTGATTATACTATCAAGCTTAAGTGGACAGTCTTTTCTGAGTTTGCGCGCCGATGGCACATCAGATCTTAGCCTTAGCGTCATAGTCTCAATGACGCTCTCTCCCCTAAACGGCGTTTCTCCAGTAAGTATCTCGTAACCGATAACACCGATTGCATATAGATCAGAGCGCGCATCGACCTCTCCACTTTCCAAATATTCCGGACTGACGTAATCGATAGTTCCAACAACTCCCCCGTGTTCGGTAAGCTTTGGCCCCGTGCCGCAACGCGCAATGCCAAAATCGGTAATCTTAACATCGCCCTGCGCAGTTATGAGAATATTTTCCGGCTTTAAGTCTCTATGAACGATCCCAGCCTGATGGATGGCTTCAACGCCAGAACACATCTGCGACAATATGCGAATCACTTCGTCAATAGGCAGTTGCTTTTCAGAGGCTATGCGATCGGCTAAATCTCCGCCTCCAATGTACTCCATAGTGAAAGCTACTAAATCGCCATCTCTAAAGTATTCATAGGCTCGAACCACATTGGGATGACTAACGCCATAGGACGCCACAATCTCATTGCGAAAGCGCTGCGCAGCAACTGAATCGCGCGCCACCTCCGAAAAAAGAACTTTCATGGCCACTAAGTGGCCAGCAAGTTCGCGATGGCGACAGGCATAGACCATCCCCATGCTCCCAGTTCCGAGGCATTTCACAACCTCGTATCGCCCGTTGACGATACTACCTGGCTGCAAATTAAGAAAATAATCGTCGCTCATCAGTTAATAAGCAGATAAAACAAATTACTCTTTCGCTTCGTCATCCTTTTTCTCTATATGCGGAATCACACAAACCACAAACCGCCGATTGCCAAAGCGCAATGTATCGCCATGATTAACAGTCCCCATGGCACCAGTGATTTCTTCCTCTACACTCGCACCACTTCGCAAAACACCTGTGCCGAACTCCGAGAGTTGATCTAGCACTTGAATTTTTCCGTCGGTCGTAGCCCGGATAATCGCATGCAATGGCGAGATGCTTTCATCTTCAATTAAAATAAACTCTCCATGGCTAGTTGGCTTGGAAGTTAACAACCATCGCCCAATTCTAATGTCTACCACCTCACCGCTTGAGCTGTTATCAAAACTAACCAAAAACCCTACTATCTTAGACCGAGGCTTTTCTGGCTGTGGCGAAGGTGCCCTCCTTACCTCGCTCTCTTGATAAACAGAAGCGCGCTGCTCATGTCCTGGAAACACTGGCGCATGCCCAGAAGCAAGATTTCGCGTTGGGTTTTGCTGACTGCCAATAGATGCTTGATCACTTGGAGAACCTCTATCCATCTCGAACAATCCAGCACGCGATTGCGATGGCATAGTCATTTTACTCGTGTTCTCCCGCCTCCCTAGCCTGCCAGACTCCTCTCCTGGGACACCTGTCCGCCTCAGTGGATCCTCAATAGATTTTCCCACTGACGGCGTTTCAAAGCCGCCTGTAGACGCTTTAGAAGCAGGCGAAGAAAATTCAGGTTTCGCACTCGGCACATATCCTCCAAATGCACCCTCTCGTGGAGCCTCGCTATCGGTTCCAAGCATAGCCCTCACTTGATCGGTAATTTCTGGCGTAAGCATTACAGTGCGATTGCGCGCTCGCGATGCCGCTATGCTTCCCATCCCTTTGTCTTCAGTTTCCCTAGAATCGCGCTTTTCCTTTTCCTTGTCGAAATCTTGACTATCTTCACTCATTATTCTCACTCCAAAACTAGCTCTACAAAAACCAGTACGTTATCCCAAACATCTTTTCTCTCGGCCTAACCAAATCTCACAGCTCTCACAGCTGCAACAAGACTCCCAAAACCGCAACCATACTCCCAAGAAATGCCAGCAAAAGGATCAATACTATTTTCTTCCCCATGGAAAGCTGGGGGAGAGTTGACTTCTTCGTCGCTCTTCTGCGATCCGATGTTCGATCTTTGCCATTGCGAAATTTTCCGGGGCTTTCCTCCCGCAGTTGCCCCTCTAGAGGCAATATGGAGATGGTGATATTATCGTAACCCCCTCGTTTCTTTGCCAACTCCACGAGCCTAACGCAGCTCTCCTGTGGGCTCGTCTGCGAAACGACCTCCGCAATCTCGTTATCAGAAACAAGGCTATACAATCCGTCACTACATAAAACGAGACTATCCGTAGGAGCTCCGTCCTCGACATCCCAAATCCAATAAACTTGCGTCGCCAAATCTAGATGAGGCTCAGCGCCTAAACAACGAGTGAGCACATGCGCCTGTGGGTGAGAAAGCGCATCATCTTCATCTAGCAAGCCCTTATCGACGAGATCCTGAACGTAGGTATGATCTATAGTTAACTGCTGAATCGAGTTATCTCGCACTAAATATGCTCTGCTATCGCCAGCATGAGCGATTACTGCCTCATTATCCTTTACCAGCAATCCCACAATTGTAGTACCCATGGCGCTAAATGCGGGATTCTGCCTACGAAGCACAATAACTCTATTGGCTTCTTCAATCGCACTGACAAGAGCTTCCTTTCTGCTAGCATATTCCCGCGTTTCTAATCCGCGACGAATCGCGTCAATAGCTAGCTGCGCAGCTAGCTCGCCGCCCATTACTCCACCCATGCCATCGCAAACCACCCATGCCCTGCCCGCTCGCGATTCAATTGCAGCATAGCGATCCTCATTGAGGTCTCGTTCACAACCAACATCAGTAATGGCAGCGGGAATTTGCAAATCACTTCTGTCGTTGACAAGCCCCTTTACCGAGCTTCGTCCATCAAACATCTTAGCCTCCTTAAACTAACAACCTACAAACATAGAAAAGACTACAACCCTTCTCACATTCATCTACATATATTTCTTCAAAACACGAACCGCTATCGCTACAAAGACGTGTCGAAAAATTCTAACTTCTTCCTAGACATTTAAGGCTCATAACACATATACTTACACGGCAGATTATCTAATAATCTTAATATCTAATAACATTTTCCGAGAAAATCATTCTACAACTTCCCAATTTCAAATAAATTATCACTACCTTCCTCACACAAACGAGCCTTAAACCCACGAGTGCGCAACCATGCTGCTAAATTTGCCCATTCATGCTGGTTAATATGGCCGGCAAATTTTGTGTCACCCCTATGCTCGCGTATGGGAAAACCAGCACTAATCCACCTCTGTTTTAATATCTGAAAACGCCCGCCAACAATTGTTCGCAGTTGCGACAGAGATGTAATGCCAATCCACTCCACATTACCTTCGCCGAGGCCGCCCACCAACAAACGAGCATCGGCTAGAAAACCCCCAAAAAACTGCCTGGCCAAGTTGTAAACTATAGCTTGCCGCCGATGGCAAATAGCATCGGCTACCAGCTTCCTAATAGCCTCCCTATCTGTTTTTGATGCAACAATGCGGCCTCCGATATCGCTAATAGCGATCATCAACTCACCAAGTTCTTTTTTGTTCTCCATATTCCACATGACCTTACTGCTTTTTTCTGACTTCAGCAGCTATATTCTCTCATGTACTAACAATTGAATCTTTTCGTACAATTCTCTTTGTCCAATGGGCTTAGACACGAACTGTGTTTTACCTAATTTCTCAATATCATCTCCAAAGTCAAAATCGCTCGAACCGCTAACTACTAGAATAGGTAGCGCCAAGCCGTATTTCTCCCTAAGCAGTCTCACCATTTCATAGCCATCGCCATCCTCCCCAACTCGCAGATCAGTAATCACAAACGCTGGGCGCTTCCCCGTATCGATGGCCTCGCGTGCTGCTGCTATAGTGTGGGCAATCACGGGCACCAGATTAAATGCTCGCGCAATTCTAGCATAGCTTTGAGTCACCGCTTGCTCATCATCGATCATGAGCGCCCATGGTTTTTCATCGGTAACAGCATCAACGCTTGCTGGTTTACTTCCTCGAGGTAGAGTCAACACAAATGTCGATCCCTTACCAGCCCCTCCAGACGAAACATCCAGCCCGCCACCTTGCGCCTCGGCAAAACACCTGCATCTCCACAGACTAGAATCCCCAGTAGCTCTGCCGGTTCCACTCGAAGCCGCACCATAAGAAAGTATACTCTTGGCCTCTTCCTTAGAAAAACCCGGGCCCGTGTCTGTAAAATCCATCCATACCCACGCATCGGAATATCGCAACGCAACACTTAAAGTGCTGGATGGCTTGGAATAAGCAATCCCATTATTCAGAAGAGTTCGAACGGCCGTTTCCAGGTGATCCCGACTGGACACGCGAACCCACACGTCCTCCTGTCCACCTAGATCCACCTCAACCATAATCCTTCTGCGCTGCGCTCTAATCCGCGCAAACGATAATGAGTCCTGCATAACTTGCCTAAGATCCACGAACTCTCGCGGTGACAATCCCTCCTTCTTTTCGAATTCTCGCTCCCTCTCAATATCAGACACAACTGTCGCCATAGTCCGTGCGGTGACGCCAATCCGCCTAAGATACGAAACCACATTGCTGGCCTTTTTTTTCTCATCCCTTTCATCGCGTGACTTTCTTTCGCTTTTAAAGTCAACACTGCAATCCTCCAGCGCCATCTCACAGGAGGAAATTACATCCTGAATTGAATTGTTAATCTCATGAACCAACAAGCTCATCTCGTACGAGTGGTCGGCTGCGCTATTTCGGGCTCGCCTCTCGGAGGCCGACCTAAGATATTTCTCATACAAATATTCGAACCCAAGCGACACCTGATCGCCTAACGCTCGCGCAAGATTGAGGTGACTGCGCTGTATGAACTTGGCTATTGGCATCCTCAACGCCACAAAGACTAGCGCCGATCTATTTAATTCCATTTTTCCTGGCATATCAGCCGGAAATATAGTCTCGGTCTGTAGGAATCCTGGTACATTCAACTCAATCAGGATTCCGTGGTTTGCAAAAAATACTCCAAAACGCCTATCAAAGAACTCCAACGGCGAGGGGAGCCAATCTAAAACGCGAATATTCACACTAAATTCGCCATCAACTGGTGCATCACTTTCAGGGTTTCGCCTATCGATAGGCCATTCCATTCCATTTAAAACATAAGCCCTAGCATCTCGCACAACCTCGAGATGACCAGTTCCTTTTGACACCAACGCTCCATGAGACGAAAACAGTGTCGTCAAGTAATCTGCCAAAACTCGCAAAAATTCTTCTGCCGCCCGACAGTGCACTATCGAGCGACTAAACTCGGTCAACAGATAGCGCTCCCTAATACTCGCATAGGAAACCATGGATAACAAAACCATGAAGATACAAGTAGCAGTAAAAAAGGAGACCCCCATCAGTCCATATCCACCAACATGTACAAAATTAAGACCTACCAACAAGCCAGCAATGATAAGGGGCGCTAGTTCGCTAATCGCCCAAGGAATTAACCCTATGCACGCAACCAAACCTATAGGCACCACTCCCCACACTTGCTGTTTTGAAAACAAGTAAAACGTCATACCGCCTGCCAATAACAATAAGAGCAGTGCAAGCAATGCACCGAAATAGCCAATATGCGACCGAGGGACGTCGCGTTTGGAAAGCAAGAACAGTCCGCCCCAAAAAAGCCACAACATTGCCACCCCAGCTCGCATGTATGAAACATCTCCTAACAGCACAACGAAGACGAGGCTCGACATAGTGATTAATACCAAGAGCACCAAAACCATTCGTTCAATGCGCTTTGCCTCAAAACCAAAGCGAGAATCGCTAGGAATCTTACCAATGCCTGCTATCACGTCCCCCACTTTTGTGCCGTGACGAGTCTTTGCTGCTGATGAATATTGCCCTAGGTCAGAGAGAAACTTTGATAAATAAACTAAGCGATGGCGCTGCACTAACGCTGCTACGATTATAGACGATATTATCGCGACGCAGAGCAAAAGAAGCTCAAGCCCATTAACTTTAATCGTGGACAAAAACACCTCGAGATATACGTCACTCCTAGAAGCGTTACTTAAGACAAATAGACAAAATCCGACAAAAGCCAGCACCGCCCCCAACAACATCTGCATCCCGAGGGCCCACGGCAAAGTAACGGTGGTATAGGACAAGTAGGTAAGGACAAAAATGGGCTCGATAATCCTAAAATCCCTGGGAATAAGTCTCGCTTCGCCAAACAAAAAATTGCTAGCCAAAAGAGATGCAGCGAGAGAAGTGCCTATAACGATGAGTATACCCCTATACCGATGTTTCACTACGCGAAAAAGCAACGGAATAGAAGCAATCGGCAATAGTGCGGAAAGACGCAATAGCATAGACCCAATTCCCCCAAGGGCAACAATAACTATCTCGATAAAAAGAAGAACGAGCGCCAAGGACAGCTGTAAAAATACGCAAGTAGCAATATGATCGCCACTGTGTGCATCCTGAAGCCTATCTATTGTCTCAACAGAATTGCGGTAAATGCGTTCGGTTTTTGCGTCCATAGGAAAAGACTTTAGCCTGGCATTAGCCAATCTTAGGATTCATTTCTTTCTTGCACGAGCCGCATATTACTCGCCCTTCAACTACAGGGGGAAGCTGAGTCTTATCCGCAAAAGAAACTATATAATCTGAACAGCCACAATAAGTGCAAGCTGGGATTTCTCCACTATCATTTAGAAACAGGCCGCGCGACGGCCCATTTACACATAGGCGCAAAAAATCCTCTAGCGAGATCCCTTTAGTCGTTTGCAAACTCACACTCCCGAGCAAACCCTGAACAGTTTCTAGAATTGCCCGGTTTTCTGCCGCAGCTGACGCCTTAACTATATAGGCGGACGCACCCTCATCTAGGAATCTCTGTTTTAGATGGACAGAAGGATTGCCTGTCAAAATTATCACATAAGAAGCGCGTTTTGAACGCCTCAAGGATTCAAATAAATAAGATCCGGATTTATCGCTTAAGCCTATGTCCAGGATAGCCAAGCGATATTTATCCAAATTCAACAACCTCTCGGCCTCCTGAACGCTCTCAACAGCGTCCACTGAAAAATTCGCATCGAGGAACAACCTTTCAAGGCGTTCCCTCTCACTAGCACCATCCTCAACTACTAGTATATCGCGCATAAATCTTCCCAATGCCTCTTATCTATCACTCTGGAATCAACGCAATCGGATGAAGCGTCTTAACTTAGGTTCTACAAAAAATCTATCGGACACGTCTAATCCAACGCCCTAGTATATATTTAGACTCACTATGGTGTATATTAGGCACGTGAAAATTATTGGTTCGACAAAGGATATTTGATTAATATGATTTCCGTGCAATTCGATGTGTGCATTATACTGAACGAACGGGAACCTGAGAAACAAAACTTTGCTCGGGAACTCGAACAACGACTATCGGCACGCAAATGGTCATGTTTTCGACTTAAACCTTCGAGAAACATGTTGGAAATAATCCTGGAACGCAAACCGAGACTACTCATCATCGACTATGTTCTGGGCGATGTAGGATCGGCGATGGATATTCTTGCCGAAATACAGAACGAACCTGTTAGTGCCATTTTGTATACAGACGAACCAAGCCTGAATGTGGCAGTAACCGCCATAAAGTACGGAGCAATCGATTATATAGAGATGAGCTCTCAACAAAGCTTGGAAAGAGTGCTGCTAGCTGCACAAGCAGAGCTCGACCGGCTTGCATTAGTTAACAGTCAGACATCTGCAGCTAATGCACATAATTCGCAACAACACCTAATCTGCCAATCCGATAGTTTTAAAGCCTGCGTGAACGAAATTAAATCTCTCGCAATACGACCGATAGACGTATTTGTCATAGTCGGTGAGGCGGGGGCTGGACGAAATACCCTAGCACGCCACTATGCAGCTATGCGTAAAAACAAAACATTCGTTACCGAAATCGACCTCGAAATTTGGACAGATGTTCTATCTTCTCTATTTGGCAACCCTAGAGATCCCCGCATTGAGCCACTTCTATCATATGGAAACGTAGTGTTTATTGATCATGTGGAATTCGATCCAATTGGCGAACTCCTTAACAGCGTTCTCGAAAACCGCCAAGCTCTCTCGACAAATCGGCATGTTGGCGAATACACTACACTCGTAGTGGGCACTAAGTGTCGCAGGACAGCCATGGGATGGAAAAAACTGCTCGATATACCTACAGTCGAGGTTCCGCCTCTTAGAGAAAGGTCTGCTGATTTTTTTCCCTTAGTGCAACAGTTTATAGAGGAAGCCGTTGTTAATTCGCATCATAAGGTTGAACTTACACAAACTTTCTTAAAGGAATTAATAGCTAACGAATGGCCTGGAAACATAAAGGAGCTTCGTGCAGTAATAACGGAATCTGTTTACCAAGCCGTCGCCAGCGGGGATAACCCAACAAGCCATACTCGCCGCAAACAGTCCCAAGGACCGATAGAGCTTCCCCTTACCCTTGCAGTCGACATAAAAGACGCATGGGAGAAGTGCTTTTTTGCCCAGAACGCCTTACCCGATCCACTGCTTGCTCGAAAAACGCTGGATGAATCGCTCGGTAACTTGCGGGTGTGCGCAGCTAAGCTCGGCACTAACGTGCCTTTGCTGCTTCAGATGCTAGAAGCTAGTACAAACAATGGAAAGTCAGTATAACTAATAGAAGGATCGCAACATGTCCGGGCAGCAATCCACGCATAGCGCAAACCAACAGTTAGACTCTTTCTCCCTCGACATTTGCATCCTAGGCTCTCCCGACTATGCTAGATATCTCGCGGCCATCTTGCGCAGCTCTGCCGCCGCCTCTCACTACAAGAACATGCAAATCACCTCCACCTCGCCCATGGAAGCGCGGTCGAAAGTGTTCTCCGAAAGGCCCGACGTATTAATAGCGCATATTGACGCCAGGATGGCAGTAAGCGATCTCGTCTGGCTTCGCGCCCTATTAAGTCAACTCCGCGAAAGATTCGACAACGACATTTACATCATTATAGCACTGTCCAATCCCTTAAAACTAACTTATGTCGGCGCACTTCTATTTAAGGATAGCTCATCACTAAAACCTTCCGGTCTCATCGATAACGTCGCTATCGCGCCTCCATCCGGTATGCCAACTATTGCTACACTTGAGCAACAGCTTCTAGACCTTCTTCCTCTTGTAATATCTGAGATGAAGCGGAGAGAATCCGGTCAATGCCCATTGCCACATTTATGGGAGGATGACTGGGTGCCTATTATGTGCGATCCGAAGAGCCAACACACGTGGATGCAGTGGTTGCCGCGCTATGCCAGCTACACAAACGAAAACGCCCTAATCATTGGGCCCACTGGTAGCGGCAAAACTAGATTAGCCCGAGCGCTGCATAAACTTTCTCAAAGACGCGGGCCATTTGTTAGCATTACACCACGAGATTTTTCGTCAACGGAGCTCGTGCAAGCAGAACTGTTCGGCGCCGTTGCTGGAGCCTACACTGGAGCCGTGGAAAAGTGGGGATTGGTCAAGCTGGCAGACAGTGGCACGTTATTTATAGACGAATTGCAGAGCATAGATCAGGACCTACAAGGCAAGCTGATAACCTTTATCGAAAATAAAATTTACAGAAGGGTCGGCGAAGCCGATAGCCATGTCGCCGATGTTCGATTTATTTTTGCGACTAATCGCCCATTGCACGAGCTCGTGGAGACTGGCTGTATTCGCGAAGACTTTGCCTATCGACTTGAGCGTCTACAACTTTTTCTCTCTTCTATAGACACGCGCAGGCTCGATATAGCAGCGGGGGCAAGCTTTTCTTTGGCAAAGGTGTTAATCGAACGCGCATACTCTAGTAAAACAGACTCACAACACCAATTAGCAGAACCAGTTTCAGTCGAGGGCCTAACTGAAGATGCTTATCGCCTGCTAATCAGTGCCACATGGCCAGGGAACTTGCGACAACTTGAAAATACTATTGCGCGATTGGTCGAATTAGCAGATATAAAAAACAGTCGGCTAATCGATTTTGAATGCATGAATACAGCCATGAACGACCTTTTGAGGGAGCCAGAACTTACACCGCGTGATGTTTTTCGAGAAGCTGCCTTACTCACCGCAGCATCAGTAGCAAATCACCAGGTCGATTCCCTAGAAACTTGCCTAATGGAGCTTGAAGAAAACATAAGAAACAAAGCTCTTGAACTTGCCGGCGGCGACATTGAAGTGGCCGCCAAGTTTATAAAGGACTCAAAAAAGGCTATGGAACTCTTTTCTGCTACTAGACAGTTGCTATGACAATGGAATTCGTTAGCATCTCCAAATTCCTGTATCTGACAAAACTTTCGTGTGCGGATGTGCTTTCAATGTTAGAAAATGGCGTACTTGGCACATCTAAGGACGAGAGTGGTAGACTTTTGATTGACATTAGCTCCGTAACGCCAGAGACACTAGCTCGTCGCCCAAATCCTTTGGTGGCGCAAGCTACGGCCAGTGACCTCGCCATATTCGAGGAAGTAATCGCTTCGGAAGTAATTGCTCAAATGTGTCCGCTTATAGATGAAGCAATTGCACTGGCTAAATCCTGGCATAACGAGACTATGAAAAGCACAGAAGAGGAGGCAGCAGCGCCAAAAAAGAAAACACGCCAAGCGCCGACCTCCCAGCGAGACACTAGCAACTCCGTAGACTAACTAATTAGCCGTACGCGGTAGCCCAAGAATCCTTTCGGCAATAATATTTCGCTGAATCTCCGACGTGCCCGCTGCAATAGTTCGGCCTCGGGAGTAGAGATAGCGATACTGGTGTATGCCATCCCTGACCGAGTCAGCTCCTCCCGTAATCGGGGCCCAATCCCCAAGAAGCTCTAACGCAAACGAGCAAATCTCTTGAAATGTTTCACTCCAGATTAGCTTGTCCAAGGATCCCTCCGGCCCAGGAGTAGCACCCTCGCTATAGGCAATGAGATGGTTGATGGCTAGCGCCCTAATTGCCATGTTCTTAGCTAACAAGCGCCCGAAGCTAGCGAGCGATTGATCGTTATTGGGTAACTGCCGCAACACTTCAGCGCTGTCTTTCAGTGCGGCATGAGATTGCAGATGCCTGGCAAATGTCAATACAACTCGCTCATACATCAACGTAGATATGGCTATCTTCCAACCATCCCCCAAGTTCCCCACTATATTTTCCTGCTCAACTTCTACATCCTCGAAAAAAACTTCATTAAACTCATCGTCTCCAGAAATCTGCATTAAGGGCTTAACGCAGATACCACTTGCCTCCATGGGAACGAGAAAATAGCTAAGCCCCTCATGTTTACGAGCATTCACATCTGTTCTCGCCAACATAAAACACCAGTCAGCATACTGAGCAAAGCTGGTCCAAACTTTTTGTCCATTGATGCGCCAAAATACGCGCAAACCATCCTGAACCCTATCGGCCCGAGTACCTAGCGAGGCCAAGTCACTTCCCGCTTGAGGCTCGCTAAAACCCTGACACCAAATCTCTTCCGCCGAGAGAATCTTAGAAAGAAACCGCTTCTTTTGCTCCTGGCTACCGTGCTCGATTAGAACTGGCCCCACCATCGTTATGCCAAACAAATTGATTAGCTGTGGGGAATTGACTTCAGCAAGCATTTGCTGAATTAAGGCCTCCTCGACTAAACTTAAACCCCGTCCGCCAAACTCTTCTGGCCAGTGCACTGCGACCCATCGCTCAGAGGCAAGTTGCCTTTGCCACTTAGTGCTAATTTCTACAAAACTTTCCAAATCAAGTCGCCTAACCACCGCCGGTGGCGGATTAGCTTTGAGCCACTTCGCAAAATCTAGCTGCAGTTTCTCTGCCGATTGTCCTAATTTTAACGACAACATAGTTACGCCATCAACTCGCCCAGTTTATGCACCATTGTTGAAATTATAGCTAACTCATCGCCATCGCCAGAAGCTCTTATTTCCGAAACTAAAATACGCGCTAGCGAAATATCTAATTTGGATAAGGCCTCTCCCCTTGCAACTCTTGCACTTGGCACTCTCGTATCGGCCGCAAAATCGAATATAACTTCGTCCACGCAGGCGCTAAAACTATTATCTATACTATCTCCACGAGAACAAAAAATGACTTTGAGTTCCTCGGAACCAGAAAGATTGCGGCTTAATACCTCAAAACCTCTCGGCTCTCCACTAATTTTCCTTACAGTTGTCGGAGTAAATCCAAGTCGACTTAAAATCCAAGCACCCAGCAAACACGCATCAGACGGCAATTCAACAAATTCATCCGACAACTGGCTACAAACAATCACCACTCGCACAATGCGTCTCACTGCTCCCTGCTCTCTAGGGAGCTCAAAAAGGCCAGCTACAGAATCGCAAAATCCCTTAAGCCTCACCCAGCTAAGGTCGCGCACACCCAGATTGCCATGTCCAGAGTTTTCCAAACTGCCTGCACAACCAGACGCTCCGACAATACCATCCTCCTCGCGAGCCCTTTTACATAGACTACCAACATGCTCAATAAACCTTGGCCCATTGCTAAGGTATTTAGAGAACTGCCGCGAATCATATATTACGCGATCGCAGATGGGCCACAGAAGAGAAAACAACTCCATTACTCCACTTCCATCTTCGCAGCTACGACGCCCTTTGCTGCCACAAGGGAAAAATGGATCGCAATTTAGCACCATGACTGCCGACACATCTGCTACTAACAGCCCCAAAAGCAAGCTCGGAATTCCAGCGAAACCCTCCCGACTAGTCCTTATGTAGACTTCCTCCGAACAAACGTGTGCTCCAGAATGTGCCAACGCGCAACGCGATGAGACAAACGTCTCGATTGGCAAAACACTTTTGTTCGCATCGCTGTAATTTTTTTCCGCCGAGAACTCGACTACAAAAAAACGCGAGGGATGTGCAATGCAAAGCTCTCCAATTAACTCGTCTACATCGTGCTCGACACCCGTTTTCTCCGATGAGCAAAGAAAAATAATATTCGAAAATATTGCCCTAACGCGCGGGCTGGACTGAAGGCTTTTTGCGCGTTCGGAATCTTCTGCAAAATCTCGCTCGGCGGTCTGTCGCCAGATAGCTCTTAAGGCCGACTCGACTTTGTCTAAATCGACTTGGAAATATCGATGCAAGAGCGAGGAACTCTTTTCCGGACATCCGCCCGGCTTGTCGCTAGTCACTACAAGCGCCTCCACCCGCTAATGCCAACGCGCTTGGAAATGAGCTCATCAGCTGCGACTGGGCCCCAAGTTCCTGCCTTGTAGCCATAAACCGGACAAGAAGTATAACCCTTATCGCTCCAAGCGCCCAGTATTGGCATTACTATTTTCCACGATTCCTCTATCTCGTCATTTCTAGTAAACAGGGTTGCGTCTTTGCGCATGCAATCGAGCAATAACCTCTCATACGCCTCTGGCGGCTCCACGCCAAAAGAGGTTCCATAACTAAATTCCATATTTACCGGCTGCACCTGAACTTTTGGGCCGGGAGGTTTTGCACTAATCTTAAGGGATATGCCTTCATCTGGTTGAATCTGGAACGATAGGATGTTTGGCCGCAATACGTCGACCTCTTCCCCAGAAAAAAGCGTAAGCGGGACTTTGTGAAAGTGAACCGATATCTCTGTAACCCTTTTGGGAAGGCGTTTTCCGGCCCTAATAAAAAAGGGAACCCCTGCCCATCTCCAGTTATCGATCATTAGTTCCATAGCGGCAAAGGTTTCCGTGACCGAATCCTCACTTACCCCTGGTTCCGCCAAATATCCGGGAACGTCTTTACCAGCTATATGACCTGCCAGATAGCGACCTCGAACAGCCTTCTGCGACACTTCCGATTGAGGGATAACTCGCACTGA
Source organism: Deltaproteobacteria bacterium (assembly GCA_020845775.1). Classification (NCBI taxonomy): domain Bacteria; kingdom Pseudomonadati; phylum Myxococcota; class Myxococcia; species Deltaproteobacteria bacterium. Next base: position 3,154 of record JADLFC010000051.1, on the reverse strand, counting down.
GCGCAAGACCTTTACCTTCTCATCGCGGACGGCATCGGCTTCAAACGCCACTGGTGGCTCGAGTGCAACCAAACACAGGAGCTGCATCACGTGATTCTGCACAATGTCGCGAAGGATACCTGCGCGATCGAAATACCCTGCCCTGTTTCCGACACCCACCGATTCGCAAACAGATATTTCCACATGCGAGATATATTTGTGATTCCAGATTGGCTCAAATATGCCATTCGAAAAGCGAAAAACTAGCAAATTCTGAACCGTTTCTTTGCCCAAATAGTGATCTATTCGATATATCTGATCTTCTCGCGCATAACTAGCTAATGCCCTATTCAACCCTCGTCCCGAAGCGAGATCGTGACCAAAGGGTTTTTCTATAATGACGCGAGCAAGCCCGGGCGACTCCGAAGAAAAAACGTGCTCGGAATTGAGAAGGCCAGCAACCGATAACTGCTTAGGTATAATCTCAAAATAATCCGGTGATGTCGCTAGATAGAAGATGCGGTCGTGTTGAATTCCAGACTCTCGATCGAGCGCCTCTAATTTTTCCTTTAATAGCGCATAGCCCTTTGGCGCATCGAACTCGCTTGAGAGGTAAGAGACATGTGATGAAAAAGTTTGCCAGGCGGCCTTATCGCTTAGCTTCCTTCGCGAATGTGCTTTTAATGACTCCTCGAGGACTTGGACAAAGGCCTCGCCGGACATATCGCGACGAGCGACTCCAATCACTTCAAATTGCTTTGGCAATAAACCGTCTACAAACAAATTGTACAGTGCAGGAACCAGTTTGCGGCTGGTCAAATCTCCTGAAGCCCCGAAGATTACAACGGCACAAGGTGGCAACTCCCGCAATGATGTCAATTCGCTCGACTTAAATGGATTAGTCATTTTTTAACGGCATGGCCCCCAAATTGATTTCGCATAGCTGCAAGAAGTCTATCGCTAAAAGTATTCTCCCGACGCGACCTAAATCGCGCCTGCAGTGAGGCCGTGATGACTGGCGCTGGAACCGCGAGATCGATTGACTCCTGCACTGTCCACCTTCCTTCGCCAGAATCTGAAACATAACCTTTTAGCTCTTCGAGCTTTGGATCCTCCTTAAGTGCTGCCGCAATTAGCTCTAACAGCCATGAGCGAATTACGCTGCCCTGGTTCCACAACTGCGATATAGACGGCAAATCGAACTCAAACCTCGAGCTCTCAAGCAAATCAAAACCTTCGGCGTAGGCCTGCATAATGCCATATTCGATTCCGTTATGAATCATTTTTGCATAATGCCCAGCACCGCTCGGCCCAACGTGCAAGAAACCATTTTCCGGAGCCAAGGTTTTAAATACTGGGCTAACGATATCGACGGCCTTTTTATCTCCGCCTACCATCAGGCAATAACCCACCTTTAATCCCCACACCCCCCCACTAGTCCCTGCATCTAAATAGTAAATGTTTTTAGACCTAAGCTTTAGTTCTCGCTCTATCGTATCAGTATAGCGGCTATTGCCGCCATCAATTAAAATATCCTCCGCATCTAGCAATGGGATTAAGGAAGCAATAGTTTCGTCTACAATCTTTCCTGCTGGCACCATCATCCAAACTACTCGTGGCCTATTCAGAGCTTTTACCAGACCTGCAAGCCCATCCGCTGCTATCATATCCTCATTTTGGAGTTCAGAAACAGTGGCTGCGTTCATATCGTAGCCAACAACTTCATGTCCTCCGCGAATCAACCGCCGCACCATATTGGCGCCCATTTTACCCAAGCCCACAAAAGCTATCTGCATATAAACATTCTCCTAGGAAAAAACCCAGCGCACTTGTAAAACAATTTTACTCAGCAATCTTTTTAGAGATGGTCTCACCAATTGCCAAAAAAGACTCTTCGAATTTCTTTACGCCATCGACCTGCAAATCCTGAAGCACTTTATGAGTATCAATGTCTAAGTCTTCTAGAGAGTCCTTTACTGCCTTTGCCTCCGCGACCATCTTATCCAGAGTTAAGGTCGCAATGCCATGATCTGCGAATGCCTCGAGCGTAGCATGCGGCATAGTGTTAACTGTTTCTGGTCCAATGAGAGTTTCTACGTACATCACATCTCTATAGTTTGGATTTTTTGTGCTCGTACTTGCCCATAAAGGTCTCTGAACGCTTGCTCCTTTGTCTCTCAAAGCTTTAAACCGATCACCATGAAATATTTCCTTAAATGCTAGATAGGCAAGTTTTGAGTTTGCTATGCCAAACTGCCCTAGTAATTCCTTAGCCCGTTTGCCCCGTGCGGCATCAGCGCCGTCTATAATTTTCTGTAGCTTTGCATCTATAGCGGAATCAACTCGACTTACAAAGAAGCTTGCAACTGAGCGCACTTTATCCACTGGCAAGCCCTTTTTAATCCTGGCTTCTAGTGCCTCGCAATAAGTGATAGCCACCTGTCGGTAGTTTTCCACTGAGAACAATAGAGTGATATTTACGTTAATTCCCTCTTCCAGTAATTCTCTAACAGCCGGCAAACCGTTTTGAGTCCCAGGTATTTTTATCATAATATTGGGTCTAGAGAGAGCCGAGTGAAGTCGCTTAGCCTCGACAACAGATTCTTTAGTGTCATGTGCCAAGAGTGGCGAGACTTCGATACTAACAAAACCGTCGTTGCCCTCACTAGATTTAAAGATCGGCGCCATTATATCTGCTGCATCGCCGATATCTTTTACGGCGAGTTGTTCAAAAATATGGTTAGTATCTAAGCCATTCTTGCGCGCCGACTTAATTTGATTATCGTATATAGCACTGCCGCCAATGGCCATATTAAAAATGCTGGGGTTCGATGTGAGCCCCCTTACTGAATAGTTTTCTATTAGGGATTTAAGAGTCCCATCGGCAATCATATCTCTACTAATGTTATCGTACCAGACACTTTGGCCAAGTTCAGTCAATTGTTTAAGTGCATTAACAGCCATTGGGTTAGATTCCTACTAAAGTAAAACAAAATAACAGAATTTAGATGCAAATGCGGACAAGCAAATAGAAAGTTTTGTCGCTACTTTTGCTTGCCCCTTTACGAGAGTCGACTAATATTGGCTCTTTAGCAAGAGTAGAAATTGTAGGTTCTCTATAAATCACTTTTTACCTAATCTACACTTAAGAAAGTAGGTAATCGCGGACAGTCGT